>NZ_SSOL01000079.1:489844-580006 GCF_029871275.1 Pseudomonas sp. BN414 | reverse complement strand
TAGTACTGCGCGAGCAGGTTGTCGCTGACCTTGTAGTCGCCACCGGCGAAGTAGAACTTGTTGACGAACTGGCCCGTGCGGGCGTTGTTCGCGCCGGCGATGGACAGGCCGCGGGCGTCGCTGGAGTTACGCCCCTTGGCGTGCTCCAACTGGCCACCGACCAGGGTCAGGCCGGCGATTTCGTTGGAGGTAACCTGCCCGCCCTCGAAGGTCTGCGGCAGCAGGCGACCGTCGTTGTAGGTCACCACCGGCAGCTTCGGCAGCAGGGTGCCGATGCGCGCTTCCGTCTTGGAAATGCGCACCTTGCCGGTCACGCCGAGGCTGCCGAAATCGTCCTTGGCGCGGCCGTCGTTGTCGGTCGGGAACACAGTGCCGCCGTAGCTGGCGCTGGTCGGGTTGTAGTGGCGGCCCTTGCCGGAATCCAGCTTCACGCCCAACAGGCCGAGGGCATCCACGCCCACGCCGACGGTGCCTTCGGTGTAGCCGGAGGCGTAGTTGAAGAGGAAGCCCTGGCCCCACTCTTCCTGCTTGGACGGCGCGTCGGCGAACTGGCGGTTGTCCGAGTTGATGTAGAAGTTGCGCAGGGTCAGGCTGGCCTTGCTGTCTTCGATGAAACCACCAGCGGCGGCTTGCTGGGCCAGCACGCCGAGGGCGACGGCCAGGGCGAGGGACGGTTGGTGCATTCGGGTTACTCCATTCTCTTGTGGTCTTGAAAGGTCCTCTCGAACGCACCGCCACCCAATTCGCTATGTTGTCTTGTATATAGCGATAGGCGAACATCAGCAGCACCGGGGCTTCCGGACTGCTCAAGAGGGTTCGTTCAAGGTTGCGCAGCAGCGACTGGAACAGCCGAAATGCGCGAGACGGCGTGCATAACGCCAAAACTTGACTTCAAAGTCAAATTCTTTCAAGAATGCGACCGCGCCGGCTGACCCCAGGTCAGTCGGTGGGAAATGTGCACAGTCGGGCCGGAACCTGAGGTTCCGGCCCGCTGGTGTCAGGCGGGTACGCCGAGAATGACGTGAGAGGCCTTGATCACAGCCGTCGCGCTGACGCCTTTGACCAGGCCGAGTTCGGCCACGGCTTCACGGGTCACCACGGAAGTGACCTTGGCGCCACCGGGCAGCTCGATTACGACTTCGGAGTTCACGGCCCCTGCGTCCACCGACACTACGGTACCGCTCAGGCAGTTGCGGGCGGACAGGCGGATGTCGCTGCCATCGGTCATGAGCATCACCCAGGGTGCCTTGACCAGGGCGATGGCCTCCTTGCCGACCGCAAGGCCGAGGGATTTGACGCTCTGCAGGGTGACGACGGCCACCAGGCTGTCGCCGCCGGGCAGGGCGAGCACGACTTCCGCGTTAACCGCGCCCTCCGTCAGGGCGCTGATGGTTCCTTTGAATACGTTGCGGGCACTTACTTTCACAGGATTTTTCCTCCGTGTTTCGAGAGGTCACGAATGGCGCTATATAGCGTAGTAAATAGCGAGAACAGGACCGGCCAAGACTCTAGGTCCGGCACTTATAGCGCCTCAACCACAACGGCCGATTTCATCCTCATTCCTGCGAGCCACCCATGACCGCACCCCGCTTCCTCGCCCGCATGTCGCTGGAAACCGCCATTGGCGCGGAGTTATCCGGCACGCGCATCCGCCTGCTGGAGCAGATACAGCTCAAGGGCTCGATCAACCAGGCAGCCAAGGCCGTGCCGATCTCCTACAAGGCCGCGTGGGAAGCGGTGGACACCCTGAACAACCTCTCCCCCACTCCGCTGGTCATCCGCGTCAAGGGCGGTCCGCAGGGCGGCGGCACCGAACTGACCGATTACGGCCGCAAGGTGGTGGCGATGTACCGCGCGCTGGAAGGTGAATACCAGGCCACTCTCGACCGTCTGGCCGGGCAGCTCGACCACAACGGCCCCGAGGACATCCAGGCATTCCAGGCGCTGATGCGGCGCATGCGTCTGAACAGCAGTGCACGCAATCAGTTCTCCGGAAGCATCAGCGAGCTGGTGGAAGGTCCGGTGGAAGCCGAAGTGCGTATTCGCCTCGATCCGCAGACCGAGATCGTCACCGTGGTCACCCGCACCAGCGTGGAAAACCTGGGCCTGGCGCCGGGCATGGAAGTGCTGGCGATGGTCAAGGCGTCCTCGGTAATGCTCAGCACCGAGCGCGGCGTGCGAATGACCGCGCGCAACCAGCTCTGGGGCGAGATTTCCCTGATCCACGAAGGCCCGGTGAACAACGAGGTGACCCTCGACCTACCTTCTGGACGCTGCATCACCGCAGTGGTCACCCAGGCCAGCTGCGAGACGCTGGACCTGCGCCCCGGCTTGCCCGCCTGCGCCTTCTTCAAGGCCTCCAGCGTGATCCTCGCCAGCCATTTCTGAATCACCAACAACGATGAACACCACACAACCCACAACAAGGAGTCATCCCATGAGTCATCGCCTCACCCGCGCCGCCGCCGCGCTCGTCGCCCTGTTCGCCCTGGGCAGCGCCTCGGCTGCCGAAGTCCAGGTGGCCGTCGCCGCCAACTTCACCGCCCCGATCCAGGCCATCGCCAAGGATTTCGAAAAGGACACCGGCCACAAGCTGGTCGCCGCCTACGGCGCCACCGGCCAGTTCTACACCCAGATCAAGAACGGCGCGCCTTTCGAGGTCTTCCTGTCGGCCGACGACACCACCCCGGCCAAGCTGGAGAAGGAAGGCGATGCCGTGCCCGGTTCGCGCTTCACCTACGCCATCGGCACCCTGGTGCTGTGGTCGGCGCAGGACGGCTATGTGGATGCCAAGGGCGACGTGCTGAAAACCGGCCAGTACAAGCACCTGTCCATCGCCAACCCGAAAGCCGCGCCCTACGGCCTGGCGGCCACCCAGGTGCTGGACAAGCTGGGCCTGACCGCAGCCGTGAAGCCCAAGCTGGTTGAAGGCCAGAACATCACCCAGGCGCTGCAGTTCGTCTCCAGCGGCAACGCCGAGCTGGGCTTTGTCGCCCTGTCCCAGGTGTACAAGGATGGCAAGATCACCAGCGGCTCCGCCTGGATCGTGCCGGCCGAGATGCACGAGCCGATCAAGCAGGACGCGCTGATCCTGAAGAAGGGTGAATCCAACCCGGCCGCCAAGGCGCTGGTGGATTACCTGAAAGGTCCGAAGGCCGCGGACGTGATCAAGTCCTACGGCTATCAGCTGTAAGCACTGCGCGGGGGTGAAACGCCCTCACCCCCAGCCCCTCTCCCAAAGGGAGAGGGGAGCCAGTCAGCGGCGACTCAGTCGTCGCCTTCTTCCATCGCGGCCTTGAGCGCTTCATAGGCCGGTGCGGTGTAGATGCCGACGTCCACGGCCAACTGCATGACCTTCTCCAGGTCGTTCTTGTAGACCAGCACGCACTGCAGTTCGTCATCCAGCGGTTCGCTGAAATCCACCAGCACGTAGCCGCCCTTTTCCGGGTAGAGGCTGCCCATCTGCACCTGGATGCGATTGAGGGCCTTGAGCGGCTCGACTTTCACCAACTGCTTGGGCTTGAGCACGAAGTTCACGCTCGGACCGAAGGAATCCACTACCTGCTGGAACAACTGGTCGTAGCTGTCGGCCTGGAACAGCACGGTGTCGGGCAGGCTGCCCACTACCACCCATTCGCCCAGGGGAATGGGGAAGCTGTCGTCGTAGTTGATATCCGGGTTGGCGGCGAGGAAGGCGTCCGCATCCGCGTAGGCCTGGGTCGCCTCGGCGGCGACGCGTTCGATCTCATCCTCGGCCATGCAGCCGGAGCTGATTGCCGTGATCAATTCGATAAGTTGCTGTTTCACGAGATGAGCCCTGCCGCTTGAGGAACGAAAGCGCGAAGGATACAGGGAAGCCACGCGGACATAAAAAAAGCGGAGGACTCTTGCGAGCCTCCGCCACTTCAGCACACCACGCTGAGTAAAATCAGGTCGTACGGATCAGATGATCGAAGGCGCTCAGCGACGCCTTCGCGCCCTCGCCCACGGCGATCACGATCTGTTTGTACGGAACCGTAGTCACGTCGCCGGCGGCAAACACGCCGGAAATATTGGTCTGGCCTTTCGCGTCGACGATGATTTCGCCGCGCGGGGACAGCTCCACAACGCCCTTCAGCCACTCGCTGTTAGGCAGCAGGCCGATCTGCACGAAGATGCCTTCCAGCTCCAGGGTGCGCAGCTCGTCAGTGGTGCGGTCCTTGTAGACCAGGCCGTTGACCTTCTGACCATCACCTTTCACTTCGGTGGTCAGCGCACTCTTGATGACGTTGACGTTGGGCAGGCTGGCGAGCTTCTTCTGCAGCACGGCGTCGGCACGCAGCTTGTCGTCGAACTCGATCAGGGTGACATGGGCGACGATGCCAGCCAGGTCGATGGCCGCCTCGACACCGGAGTTGCCACCGCCGATCACAGCCACACGCTTGCCCTTGAACAACGGACCGTCGCAGTGCGGGCAGTAGGCCACGCCGCGGCCACGGTACTCCTGCTCGCCGGGCACGTTCATCTCGCGCCAGCGGGCACCGGTGGAGAGGATCACGGTTTTCGCCTTCAGGGACGCGCCGCTCTCGAACTTCACTTCATGCAGTTCGCCTTCGGCCTTGGCCGGAACCAGTGCGCTGGCACGCTGCAGATTCATGATGTCGACGTCGTACTGCTTGACGTGCTCTTCCAGGGCACGAGCCAGTTTCGGGCCTTCGGTTTCCTGCACGGAGATGAAGTTCTCGATGGCCATGGTATCCAGTACCTGGCCGCCGAAACGCTCGGCGGCAACGCCAGTGCGGATGCCTTTACGTGCGGCGTAGATGGCAGCGGAAGCACCGGCGGGGCCACCGCCGATCACCAGCACGTCGAAGGCCGCTTTGGCGTTGAGTTTCTCGGCATCGCGAGCGGCGGCGCCGGTGTCGATCTTGGCGAGGATTTCTTCCACGCCCATGCGGCCCTGGCCGAACAGTTCGCCGTTCAGGTAGATGCTCGGCACCGACATGATCTGGCGCTGCTCGACTTCACCCTGGAACAGCGCGCCGTCGATGGCGACGTGGCGGATGTTCGGGTTGAGCACGGCCATCAGGTTCAGCGCCTGCACCACGTCAGGGCAGTTCTGGCAGGACAGCGAGAAATAGGTTTCGAAGGTGAACTCGCCCTCGACCGACTTGATCTGCTCGATCACATCGGCGGCGAGCTTGGACGGATGACCGCCCACCTGCAGCAGGGCCAGCACCAACGAGGTGAACTCGTGGCCCATGGGGATGCCGGCGAAGCGCAGGGAAATGTCCGCACCGGGGCGATTCAGGGAGAACGACGGGCGACGGGCGTCGCTGCCATCGGTCTTCAGGGTGATCTTGTCGGTCAGGCCGACGATGTCTTGCAGCAGGCCAAGCAGCTCGCGGGATTTGTCGCTGTCATCGAGGGACGCGACGATCTCGAACGGCTGGGTGACCTTTTCGAGGTAGGCCTTCAACTGAGTTTTAAGATTGGCGTCCAACATGTGCGAATTCCTTTATTGCGGGCATGAGTCACCCCTCGACGGTCGTTGCCGACCGCCCGAAACGGGATGAGGGGTGTGGTGCGAGCGGATTGCCGGAAGGATTTCCGCTCGCCTTTACAGCGCGTGAAACGGAGTGGGAAGCGTCGAGAGCAAGCGCTACAGCTTCCCGACCGTTTTTAGATCTTGCCTACCAGATCCAGGGACGGGGCGAGGGTCGCTTCGCCTTCCTTCCACTTGGCGGGGCAGACTTCGCCCGGGTGAGCGGCAACGTACTGGGCAGCCTTGACCTTGCGCAGCAGTTCCTGGGCGTCACGGCCGATACCGCCGGCGTTGACTTCAACGATCTGGATCTTGCCTTCCGGGTCGATCACGAAGGTGCCACGGTCAGCCAGGCCAGCGTCTTCGATCAGTACTTCGAAGTTCTTGGACAGAACCCAGGTGGGGTCGCCAACCAGCGGGTACTGGATCTTGCCGATGGTGTCGGAAGTGTCGTGCCAGGCTTTGTGGGTGAAGTGGGTGTCGGTGGACACGCCGTAGATTTCCACGCCCAGCTTCTGGAACTCGGCGTAGTTGTCAGCCAGGTCGCCCAGCTCGGTCGGGCAGACGAAGGTGAAGTCGGCCGGGTAGAAGAAGAATACGGACCACTTGCCTTTCAGGTTGGCTTCGGTCAGTTCGACGAACTTGCCGTGGTGGTAGGCGGTGGCTTTGAACGGTTTGACTTCGGTATTGATCAGAGACATCGCAACGTCCTCGTTGGGTTAGAAATTTACCCGACAAAGACTATTGGGTTATTCCAAAAAGATCACATTGAATGACCCCATCAGAACGATTGATTACCTCAATGCAACTCTTCGACGCCCCGGGCGACGGGGCCTGGAGCGGCGGCGCAACCGCTATCAGACCAGCGTTTCGTCCAGCACGAGCACCAGTTTTCCTTCTACCTGGTTGCTAGCGAGGGCCTCGAAAGCCGCCTCGGCGTCCTTCGCGGGGAAGGCGCGTTCTAATCGCGGCTGCAGGCGGCCTTCCTCGAACAGCGGCCAGACGTGCTGGCGCAGGTCGCTGATGAGATCGGCCTTGAACTGCTCGTCGCGGCTGCGCAGCGTCGAGCCGATCAGTTGCACGCGCTTGCCGAGCAGCAGCGCCATGTCCAGCTCGGCCTTGCGACCGCCCATCAGGCCGATGTTCACCCAGCGGCCATCGACGGCGGCCAGCGCCAGGTTGAGGCTGGCATAGTTGCCGCCCACCGGGTCGAGGATTACATCGAAGGGCGCGAAATCACGCAGGCCTTCCAGGTCCTCGCCACGCAGCGCGCCGCCCTGGGCGCCGAGGGATTCGCAGTAGGCCAGGCGCTCGGCCGAACCCACGCTGACCCAGCAAGGGTTGCCGAAAGCCTTGCACAACTGGATGGCGGCCGAGCCGACACCGCTTGCGCCGGCGTGCAGCAACACCTTCTCGCCCGGTTTCAGGGCTGCCAGCTGGAACAGGTTGAGCCAGGCGGTGGCATAGACTTCCGGCAGCGCAGCGGCTTCAGCCAGCGACAGCCCCTCGGGCGCAGGCAGCACATGGCGCGCATCCACCACGACCTCCTCGGCCATGCCACCCCCGGCGAGCAGGCAACAGACACGGTCACCCACCTGCCAGGCGCCACTGCCCGGGCCTACCTCGGCGATCACCCCGGAAGCCTCCAGCCCCAGGATATCGCTGGCCCCCGGCGGCGGCGGATACAGCCCCGCACGTTGCAACAGGTCGGCTCGATTCAGACCGGCGGCGGCCACGCGGATCCGCACTTGTCCTACATCACAGGCAGGGCTCGCCCGCTCCCCCCACTCCACGCGCCCTTCGACGCCTTGCAATGCCTTCACGGTGCCTCCATAGTGAGCCTGGACCTGGCCCAGCGACCTGCTGGGCCTTCGCGTTGCGCCAATGGAACCCGGCGCCCTCAAATACGGCCTAATATGCGTTATCACCTGTCCCGACGTCGAATCAGCATGAAGCGCTCCCTGATCAGTTCCGCCCTCGCCCTGGCTCTCAGCGTCAGCGTCCTGCCGTTGCATGCCGCCCCTACCGCCCCGAACAGTTGGGACTCCATTCAGCCCGACCGTGAACAGGTGATCGCCAGCCTCAATGTGGTGGAACTGCTCAAGCGCCATCACTACAACAAGCCGCCGCTCAACGATGAGCGCTCGGTGAAGATCTACGAGGGCTACCTCAAGCTCCTCGACCCGGCGCGGATGTACTTCACCGCCGGTGATATCGCCGAATTCGACAAATGGCGCACGCGTTTCGACGACCTGCTGAAAAGCGGCGATCTGGAACCGGGCTTCATCATCTACAAGCGCCACCTGGACCGCCTCAAGGAGCGCCTGGACTTCGCCCTGGCGCTGCTGGACAAGGGCGTCGACAAGATCGACTTCAACGTCGACGAGAGCCTGGAAATCGACCGCGAGAAGGCGCCCTGGGCCAAGGACCGTGCCGCCCTCGACGACCTCTGGCGCAAGCGCGTGAAAGACGAAGTGCTGCGCCTGAAGATCGCCAAGAAGGAACCCAAGGCCATCCAGGAACTGCTGGTAAAGCGCTACAAGAACCAGCTCTCCCGCCTCGAACAAACCCGTGGCGAAGATGTGTTCCAGGCCTACATCAACGCCTTCGCCCAGACGTACGACCCGCACACCCAGTACCTCTCCCCGGACAACGCGGAGAACTTCGACATCAACATGAGCCTGTCCCTCGAGGGCATCGGCGCCGTGCTGCAGAGCGATAACGAGTACGTGAAGGTGGTGCGCCTGGTGCCGGCCGGTCCGGCCGAGAAGAGCAAGCAGGTCGCCCCGGCGGACAAGATCGTCGGCGTTGCCCAGGGCAATGGCGAAATGGTCGACGTGATCGGCTGGCGCCTGGACGAAGTGGTCAAACTGATCCGCGGCCCGAAAGGCTCAGTGGTTCGCCTGGAAGTGATCCCGGCGAGCAACGCGCCGAACGACCAGACCAGCAAGATCGTCGCCATCACTCGCGAAGCGGTGAAGCTGGAAGAACAGGCCGCGAAGAAATCCGTCCTCAACCTCGAGCATGAAGGCAGCAAGTTCAAGCTCGGCGTGATCGAGGTACCGGCCTTCTACCTGGACTTCAAGGCCTTCCGTGCGGGCGACCCCGAGTACAAGAGCACCACTCGCGACGTGAAGAAACTCCTCGGCGAATTGCAGAAGGAGAAAGTCGACGGCGTGGTCATCGACCTGCGCAACAACGGCGGCGGTTCCCTGCAGGAAGCCACCGAACTGACTGGCCTGTTCATCGACCAGGGCCCGACTGTTCTGGTGCGCAACAGCGATGGCCGTGTCGATGTGCTGGCCGACGAGAACACCGGCGCCTTCTACACCGGCCCGATGGCCGTTCTGGTCAATCGCCTGTCCGCCTCGGCTTCGGAGATCTTCGCTGGCGCGATGCAGGACTATCACCGCGCGCTGATCATTGGTGGCCAGACCTTCGGCAAGGGCACGGTGCAGACCATCCAGCCGCTGAACCACGGCGAACTGAAGCTGACCCTGGCCAAGTTCTACCGCGTTTCCGGCCAGAGCACCCAGCACCAGGGCGTGCTGCCGGACATCGAGTACCCCTCGGTGGTCGACACCAAGCAGATCGGTGAAAGCGCCCTGCCCGAGGCCATGCCCTGGGACAGCATCCGCCCGGCCATCAAGCCCGAACTGGACCCGTTCAAACCGTTCCTAGCCGAGCTGAAGTCCCGCCACGATGCGCGCACCGCGCAGGACCCGGACTTCGTCTACAGCCGCGAGCGCCTGGCGCTGGCCCAGAAGCTGATGAAGGACACCGTGGTCAGCCTCAACGAGACCAAGCGTCGCGCGCAGCAGGCCGACATCGAGAACAAGCAGCTGACGATGGAGAACACCCGTCGCAAGGCCAAGGGCGAGGAACTTCTGAAGGAACTCAAGCCGGAAGACGAAGACGCCGTCCCGGTAGAAGAGGAAAAGACCAAGCCGGAAGACGACGCCTACCTGACCGAGACCGGGCAGATCCTGCTGGATTACCTGGGCCTGAACGCAGCCGTGGCGAAACATTGAAATGATGTCATAACGCCGTCACATAACTGTCGTGAAATCCGGGGGCCGCAATTGCGGCCCCTTTCTTTTTCACGAGTAACAGCATGACCGTCACCGAGCAGTTGAGCGCACTGGGCCTGATCCTCGCTCACGGCGACTTGCACAGTTTGTTCCAGCCGATCCTGTCGCTGTCGGAGCGACGCATTCTCGGTTACGAGGCGCTGACCCGCGGCCCGTCCAACAGCCCATTGCACTCCCCCATGACCCTGTTCGCGGTAGCGCGCCATGCCGGACGCCTCAGCGAACTGGAAATGGCTTGCCGCAAGAGCGCGTGCCGGCGCTTCAAGGAACTCAAGCTCGATGGCCTGCTGTTCCTCAACGTGTCCCCGGAATCCCTGCTGGACCCGGCGCACCAGCCGGGCCGCACCCTGAAGATGCTGCAAGCCTTCGGTATCCCGCCGAGCCAGGTGGTGATCGAACTGACGGAACAGACTCCAACCGAAGACTTCAATCTGCTCGATACCGCCCTGCACCATTACCGCGCCATGGGTTTCTCCATCGCCCTGGACGACCTCGGCGCCGGCTACTCCAGCCTGCGCCTGTGGTCCGAGCTACGCCCGGATTACGTGAAGATCGACCGCCACTTCATCGACGGCATTCACCAGGACGCGGTGAAGCGCGAGTTCGTCGAATCCATCCTGAAAATGGCCAAGGCCTCGCGTGCCCAGGTCATCGCCGAAGGCATCGAGCTGCCGGAAGAACTCGCGGTGCTGGCGGAGATGGGGATCGACCTGGTCCAGGGCTACCTGCTGGGCCGTCCGCAGGAACACCCCTCACGCGACCCTCGCGCGCTGCTGCCGACGATGGAATCGCTCAGCAGCATGAACGAGGAGAGCCGCGACCTCGCTGCGCTGCTCAACGAGCAGCCGGCGGTACATGAGGACACGCCCATCCACGAAGTGCTGGAAGCGTTCCGCGCCCAGGCCAACCTCAACTCGCTGGCAGTGCTGGACGCCCATGAGCGCCCGGTCGGCATCGTGCATCGCCACCTGCTCTCCGAGGCCCTGCTGCGACCTTTCGCCACCGACCTGTTCACCCGCAAGTCGGTGAATCGGCTGATGAGCACGGACTTCCTCGCTGTGGAACTGGGACAGTCGCTGCAACAGGTCAGCCGCCTGATCACCAGCCGTGCCCGGCAACGGATAGAAGAGGACTTCATCATCATTCTCGAGGGCCGCTACCGGGGTCTGGGGCGGGTGATCGATGTGCTCAAACTGATTACCGAGCTGAAGATCCAGCAAGCGCGCCATGCCAATCCATTGACCCTGCTACCAGGCAATGTGCCCATCCAGCAGTGCCTGACGCGCCTGCTGCAGCAACGCCGTCAGGCGGTGGTTTGTTATGTGGACATCGACAGCTTCAAGCCCTTCAACGATCTCTACGGCTACGCCAAGGGCGACGAGGTGCTGCTGTGCCTGGCCCAGTGCCTGAGTGAACGCGTGGACCCGGCTCGAGACTTCGTCGGTCATATCGGCGGCGACGATTTCATGCTGGTACTGGGGTCGGCTGACTGGCGCATGCGCCTCAACCATCTGCTGGAAGACTTCCAGGGGCAGTGCCGGCGCTTCTACCGCAACGACCACCTGGAAGCGGGCTGCTTCGTCGCCCACAACCGTCATGGCCAGCGCGAGGAATATCCGCTGCTGTCGCTGTCCATTGGTGTAGTGACCCTGAGGGCCGAAGACTGTTTGCGACTGGATGCCTCGCAACTGGCAGGGCTCGCCTCCGAGGCCAAGCGCCACGCCAAGGCAATGCCAGGCTACAGCCTGCATATCATCGAAGCGGTTTCATCCGTGGCGGATTGATCGCGCCGTCCAGTCAGAGCCCGAGTTCGCTGGCTCGCTGTGCGGCGCTTTTGGCCGAATCACTATCGGGCTCCAGACCCGGTCCGCCGTCGCGGTAGAGGTCCGCCAGCTTGCGCGCTGCCAGCGGATGGCCAGCATCGGCCGCCAACTGCCACCAGCGCGCGGCTTCCGCGGCATCCGGTGCCTGCCGGGCATCGCCGTCCAGGCTCAGCACGCCGAGCTGATAGGCGGATTTGCCGTCGCCAGCCTGAGCTGCCAGGCGGAGCAGGCGAATGCCCTCCTCCCGCGCACCAAAGCCGTGTCCACGGTGAAGCAAGAGGTGACCGTAGAAACTCTGTGCGGACAGGTCGCCCAGGGCGGCCATGCGCGCGAACTGGCCTTGCATCCATTGCCAGGCACGCGGATGGGCCACCAGCTTGGGGAAGCGCATGAGCCGGCGTGCTACCAGGTAGCCGAGCCGTGCCCGCAGCTTCCAGAGCATCACTGCTCCTCGGGGTAGGTGAACTCGAATACGCGAACGACTTCAGCTGCATGCCAGGACGCGGCGGCAGTGCCATCCGGCGGGCCGGCGAAGCGGCCCAGGCGTTCGACGCACTCGAAGAACCCCGTACGCGGCAGGCGACTGGCGCCCTGGCTGATCACCAGGGAACTGCGCAAGGGTCGCTCGGCGCGGGCGTCGAGGGCGGCCAAGTGTTCGAGAGCTGCGGTAAGGGTCTGCATTGCCGGGGACGGCAATTGCAGGCGTTCGATCAATGCCCGGTAGGTCAACAGATGACGCTGACGGCGAGCATCTTCCAGTTCATCCAACAAGGCTTGCCAGTGCTGGCGGCTGATTCGCAGACTCAAGATCCGGACTCCCAGCCGGATACGCCGAGGACATGCGCCAGACTCCGTTTGATGGCTTCATCGGGCTCGCGTTCGCCGCTCTCGATCAATCCGAGGTAATGCGGGCTGATCCCCACAGCGCGAGCTAGCTGTTCCAGGCTCTGGCCCTGCGCTTCGCGCAGCGACTTCAGTTGTCCGAGCGCAACCCTGGCTGGTTCGGTGGCCGATTCCGTAGCGGCCTGGCCAGCGGCGCGCAGCAGCGCCTGATACTCGGCCCAGGGCAGTACCGCGTACTCCGCCTGGCCGTCACGCATGATCACTTGCACACTCATTGAAGCTCCCCGTGGAACGCAGTGCCGACTGCTTCAGCACCTCCATGCAGGCGGCCATATTATCAGGCCGAGGGCCCGCAGAGGGTGAACTATACTGCGTCCACCTGGCGGGGGAAGGCTCGTGACGCGGCATTTTCGTGTAGTTCTCTGGATACTGTTCAGCCTCTGGCCCGGACTCGCGCTAAGTGAAGAGCTGCGCTGGGGTTTCGGCCCGGCCGATGGCATGCCCTACGCGCAGGTGAGCGACCACGCCCTGCTCGGCGGCTTCATCCTTCATCTGGGTGAGCGCATCGCCAAGGACCTGTCCATCAAGGTCAGCTTCGTCGAAACACCGAACAAGCGCATCGAGGAATCCCTGAAGAACGGGCGCATCCACCTGATCTGCAACTCGAATCCCGAATGGATGGTGGATGCCTCGGCGTATCACTGGTCGCCCTCGTTGTTCGAAGAAGAAGACGCCCTCCTCCAGCATCGCGACAGTCCGCGCATCGCCAGCCTGGCCGACCTCAAGGGCAAGGTGCTGGGCACCAGCCTGGGTTTCGCTTACAGCATGCCGCTGATGGAAGCCTTCGCGAATAAGGATGTGGAGCGCAAGGATGTGCGTGATCTCGACACCCGCCTGAACCTGCTGAGCCACAAGCGGCTGGACGCCATCATCGACATGCGCCGCGCCCTTGCCTATGAACTGGCCGTGCGACCCGATGCCCCCTTGGTATTCAGCCCCTGGATCGTGGAGCGCTACCAATTGCACTGCGCCTACAGCGGCCAGCTACCGATACCGGCGGAGCAACTGGACGCCGCGCTGCAACGCTTGAGGGACAGCGGTGAGATCGAATCACTGCTCCAGGGCGAGCAGCAGCGCGCGGGACTTCAGGATCGCTGAGAGTCCGGCGCCGGTAGCCGTTCCAGCGCCGCTCGTACAGCCGGTGACTGGCCATCGCGCCACGCGCGGAAAGCATCCAGTTCGCTACCCCAGGTTTTCAGGACCCAAGCCAGCACCGCCAGGTCGTCGACGAAGCCCATGCCCATCAGCCAATCCGGCAGCGCATCGAGCGGCGTGACGAAATAGATCAAAGCCCCTACCACGGCGAGAAATGCCTTGGGATTGATCTGTCGGTAGTCACCGCGCAGCCAGGCATTGGCCAGCGACAGTAACAGTCGCAGGTCATCCTTCACCGCACCGAGCCGGCCGCTCTGGCTCGTGCTCTTGCGTGATACCGCCAGCAGCAGGGATGGCAATCGGCCACCGGCGAGGAAACGCTGCGCCAGGGTCAGGTAACGCTGGAAATTCCAGGGTGCTTTCACGGCTACTCCTCGGCAGAAGCCTGGCCTAGACGGCTTGGCGCGGTTATCCACGAAATCTGTGGATAACCTTGTTAGCAGTTTTCCACATTACTCGGAAAAGGCCCATGTCATGGGGCTCCGCGACAGATCGGGTAAAATTTGCCCACTGCCAAAAGCCCAGCAAAATCAATCATTTGACCAGACGGTCCGCAATGCGACTGCAGGTCGCACAGCGCACAATCGTGGTTACCCGGTCATGTGCATAACCGTAACACCTTCTCGACGCCTCACTCCCGATGTGACTAAAAAATCGCTTCGCGATTCAGATGAGACTGGCGCCGGAAACGAAAACGCCCCGTCGAGACGGGGCGTTTTCGTGAAACAGCTGCCGCTTATTGCTGGCCAGCGGCCGCCGGGTCCTTGATGCCGAGCAGTTCCAGGTCGAAGACCAGAACCGAGTTGGCCGGAATGGCCGGGCTCGGGCTCTGCTCGCCATAGGCCAGCTCGCTGGGGATGAAGAGCTTGACCTTCTCACCCACGTGCATCAGTTGCAGGCCTTCGACCCAACCCGGGATCACGCCATTGACCGGCAGGTCGATGGGGCTGCCGCGCTGGACGGAGCTGTCGAAAACGGTGCCGTCAGTCAGCTTGCCTTCGTAGTGAACGGTCACCACGTCGGTCGCCTTGGGCTGGGCACCTTCGGCTTTCTTGACGATTTCGTACTGCAGGCCGGAAGCGGTGGTCACAACGCCTTCACGCTTGCCGTTGTCTTCGAGGAATTTCTTGCCGGCTTTGGCGTTCTCGGCATTCAGCGCGGTCATGCGCTCTTCGGCACGCTTCTGCAGGAAGGCGAAGGCTTCAACCAGCTCTTCGTCCTTCAGGCGCTGCTCCTTCTTGCCGATGGCGTCTTCGATGCCCTGGGCGACAGCCTTGGGATCGAGGTCATCCATGCCTTCCTGGGCGAGGCTCTTGCCCATGTTCAGGCCAATACCGTAGGAAGCCTTCTGGGCCGGAGTCTTGAGTTCAACGCTGGTCTGCGAATCGCAGCCCGCGAGAACCAGGCCCACCAGGGCCACAGCGGCCGCCAACCGATGTTGTTTCATGCTGAATCCTTGTCTGTCGCCATGATGGCAATACGATGGAGCGGCGAGCTTAGCAGGCCGCCGCGAGAGGTGGCTATGGGCAATAAGAACGGCGCGTCTGCAATAAGTTCAGCAGCTTGCGCGGCATCACGTAAGCATTGATGACAGTGCTGTCGGGGATTTTTGGCAGGCAAAGAAAAAGCCCCCAGGTATCGCTACCTGAGGGCTTTTATAGTGGCGCAGCGGACGGGACTCGAACCCGCGACCCCCGGCGTGACAGGCCGGTATTCTAACCGACTGAACTACCGCTGCGCGTAACCTTGAAACTGGTGGGTGATGACGGGATCGAACCGCCGACCCTCTGCTTGTAAGGCAGATGCTCTCCCGGCTGAGCTAATCACCCTAATATGCGCCCAATGAAGGGTCACACACTAAACGAAAAACCCTCAGGCATTGCTACCTGAGGGTTTTGAATATGGCGCAGCGGACGGGACTCGAACCCGCGACCCCCGGCGTGACAGGCCGGTATTCTAACCGACTGAACTACCGCTGCGCGTAACTGCGAGATTGGTGGGTGATGACGGGATCGAACCGCCGACCCTCTGCTTGTAAGGCAGATGCTCTCCCGGCTGAGCTAATCACCCTTCACTCTCGAAGTGGGGCGCATTCTAGAGAGGTATCCCGCCTCTGGCAAGCCCCTTTTGAAAAAAAATTATCAGGCCTTCCAAAGGCTTAGCTCAGGGTTGAGCCCGACGCCTCCCGATGAGAATAATGCGCGCTTTGTGTCCGGAGGTTTTCCCCTATGTGGTTTCGCAACCTGCTTGTCTATCGCCTCACCCAGGATCTGAATATTGATGCCGAGGCGCTGGAAGCCGCGCTGGCGACCAAACCGGCCCGGCCGTGTGCCAGCCAGGAGCTGACCACCTACGGTTTCGTGGCGCCGTTCGGCAAGGGCGCCGATGCACCGCTGGTACACGTCAGCGAAGGTTTCTTCCTGGTTTCCGCGCGCAAGGAAGAACGCATCCTCCCCGGCAGCGTGGTGCGGGATGCCCTGAAGGAAAAGGTCGACCAGATCGAGACCGAGCAGATGCGCAAGGTCTACAAGAAGGAACGCGACCAGCTGAAGGACGAGATCGTCCAGACCTTCCTGCCGCGCGCCTTCATCCGCAAGTCCGCTACCTTCGCCGCCATCGCGCCGGCACAGGGCCTCATCCTCGTCGACGCTTCCAGCCCCAAGCGCGCGGAAGACCTGCTCTCCACCCTGCGTGAAGCCATCGGTTCGCTGCCGGTGCGTCCGGCCTCGGTGAAGATCGCCCCCACCGCCACCCTCACCCAGTGGGTCCAGACCCAGGAAGCCGCCAGCGACTTCTACGTGCTGGACGAGTGCGAACTGCGCGACACCGACGAAGACGGCGGCGTTGTGCGCTGCAAGCGCCAGGACCTGACCAGCGACGAAATCCAGCTGCACCTGACGTCCGGCAAGCTGGTCACCCAGCTGTCCCTGGCCTGGCAGGACAAGCTGTCCTTCATCCTCGACGACAAGATTGTGATCAAGCGCCTGCGCTTCGAGGACCTGCTGCAGGAGAAGGCCGAGCAGGACGGTGGTGAAGATGCCCTGAGCCAGCTCGACGCCAGCTTCACCCTGATGATGCTGACCCTTGTAGAATTCATTCCGCAGCTCTTCGAAGCCCTGGGCGGCGAAGAGATTCCGCAGGGCGTCTGACCTTGCCAGCGCCGGCCCCAAGCCGGCGCTTTCATGACGCTCTCCAGCGTCTGGCATGACCTTTCCGAACATCGCGACCGGCCGGACTTGTCCGACCGGCCAAGATGTGCAAAATACTGCGCAGCGCGAGGACGACCTTGCCACTCTGCGAGTGATCACCGGGGACGGCCCCACCCAATCTGTCGTCTATCTGGAGTTCACGATGTCCTGGATCATTCTCTTTTTCGCCGGCCTGTTCGAGGTGGGCTGGGCCGTCGGCCTGAAGTACACCGACGGCTTCAGCAAGCCGCTGCCCACCGCCCTCACCGTGATCGCAATGCTCATCAGCCTGGGCCTGCTCGGCCTGGCCATGAAGGAACTGCCGCTCGGCACGGCTTACGCCATCTGGACCGGGGTCGGCGCGGTCGGCACGGTGATCGCCGGGGTCATCCTGTTCGGTGAATCGATGGCGCTGGTGCGCTTGCTCAGCGTCGCGCTGATCATCGGCGGCCTGATCGGCCTCAAGCTCAGCCACTGAATCCCACAAAGAAAAAAAAAGCCCGCCATTCGGCGGGCTTTTTCATTCAGCGGGCATCGCCCCGCAGTTCGGCCACCTGCAACTGCAGGGTCTGCCTGTCGGCCAAATCGGGCGATACAGGCGCCCCCGCCACCAGGCGGATGCGCGACCAGAAGCGCTTGAACAATCCCTTGGCCGGGTCACGGCTGAAGAAGCTGCCCCACAGCCCCTGAAGCGCCATCGGGATCACCGGTACCGGATTCTCCTCGAGGATGCGCTCGATGCCATTCTTGAACTCATTCAACTCGCCGTCGCCGGTCAGCTTACCCTCGGGGAAGATGCACACGACTTCGCCGTTGCGCAGGTACTCGGCGATCTTCTTGAAGGCCGCATCGTAGACCAGCAGGTCTTCATGGCGCGCCGCGATGGGCACGGTCCCGGCGGTGCGGAAGATGAAGTTCAACACCGGCAACTGGTAGATCTTGTAGTACATGACGAAACGCACCGGACGTCTCACCGCGCCGCCAATCAGCAGCGCATCGACGAAGGACACGTGGTTGCACACCAGCACCGCCGGCCCGTCCTCGGGAATCGCCTCCAGGCCCTTATGCTCCACGCGGTACATGGAGTGGCCGAGCAGCCAGACCAGGAAGCGCATGGTGAACTCGGGAACGATCTTGAAGATGTAGCTGTTCACCGCGATGTTCATCAGCGACACCACCAGGAACAGCTCGGGAATCGACAGCCCGGCGACGCTGAGGAAGAGGATCGAGGCGATGGCCGACACCACCATGAACAGCGCGTTGAGAATGTTGTTCGCGGCAATCACACGGGCGCGCTCGTTCTCCGCCGTACGCGACTGGATCAGCGCATACAGCGGCACGATGTAGAAGCCGCCGAACAGGCCGATACCGAGGATATCGGCAAGGATCAGCCAGGCCTGGCCATACCCCAGCAGTGCCATCCAGTCATGCGGCGCCGCGCCTTGCGGGAACTCGCCGGAGTGCCACCAGAGCAGCAGGCCGAAGAGGGTCAGGCCGATGGAGCCAAAGGGCACCAGGCCAACCTCTACCTTGCCGCCGGAGAGACGCTCACAAAGCATCGAGCCCAATGCGATCCCCACCGAGAACACTGTGAGGATCAAAGTCACCACGCTCTCGTCGCCGTGCAGCAACTCCTTCGAATAGGCCGGGATCTGCGTCAGATAGACAGCCCCGAGGAACCAGAACCAGGAGTTACCCACCAGCGAGCGCGATACCGAAGGTCGCTGGCCCAGTCCCAGGCGCAGGATCTGCCAGGACTGGCGGAAGATGTTCCAGTCCAGTTTCAGCTCCGGCAGCGCGGCAGCCGCACGGGGGATGCCGCGGCTGGCCAGGTAGCCCAGGCTGGCGGTGAAGACGATGGCACAGGCCACCACCGGCTCGTAGCGCTCGACGGACATCATGAGACCGGCGCTGATGGTCCCCGCGAGGATGGCGAGGAAGGTACCCATTTCCACCAGGGCGTTGCCCCCCACCAACTCATCCTCCCGCAGCACCTGCGGCAGGATCGAATACTTCACCGGGCCGAACAGCGCCGAGTGGGTGCCCATGGCGAACAGCGCCAGGAACAGCAGCGGCAGACTGTCGAAGAAGAAGCCCAGCGCCCCCACCGCCATGATGGCGACCTCGGCCAGCTTGATCGCGCGGATCAGCGCGTCCTTGGCGAACTTCTCGCCGAACTGCCCGCCCAGGGCGGAAAACAGGAAGAACGGCAGGATGAACAGCAGCGCACAAAGGTTGGTGAAGATGCTCTTGTCGCCGGAAATGGCGAGCTTGTAGAGGATGGCGAGGATCAGCGACTGCTTGAAGATGTTGTCATTGAAGGCGCCGAGCAGCTGGGTCACGAAGAACGGCAGGAACCGCCGCGTGCCCAGCAGGGCGAATTGCGAGTGTTGGCTCATCTTCCTTGGTACCTGTGGTTGGCAGTGGAATAGCCTCGTGCAACCGAAGTTGCACGTCGCTGATTGGACTGCAGGACAGTGGCGGAAAGCCACACTCACAGGAAAGATGTTTGTGCGAATTCGCAGACCTGAATCGTAGGAGCGAGCTCTGCTCGCGAATCGTTCCCTGTGGGGGCGAATTCATTCGCCAAGGGCCCGGGGTTGCAAGTAGCTGCATTGCCCGTAGGAGCTGGCTGCCAGCGAATGGCCCCTTTTCGCTAGCAAGCTAGCTCCTACAAGGCACACACGCCCCTACAGGCCCGTTCCCCGATTCAAATCGGCAACTGCCCCAGCGCCCAACGCAGCAGGAAGAACAGCACCAGTCCACCGAGGATGGTCGCCAGCAGGTGACGCGTCAGCGCGGCGATCAGGATGGCGCCGAGGCCCGCCAGCAGGTAGGCGTTGTCCAGCGTCAGCTGCAGGTTCTGGCCGTCGGGCATCAGCATTCCCGGCACGACGATGGCGGTGAGCACGGCCGTCGGAACGTAGTGCAGCCCCTGGCGCACCACAGGCGGGAAGCTGAGGTTCGGCCAGGCGAACAGGCTATAGCGAATGGCGAAGGTAATGGCCGCCATGCCGAGGATCAGGCTCCAGGTTTGCATGAAATGCCGTCCTCCAGCAGGTTGAGGCGATAGCGACGCTCAAGCACCACGCCCACGACGATGCCGCTCAGGGCTGCCGCCATCAGGCCCAGCTTGTAGGGCAAGCCCTGGCAAGCCAGCGCCACGGCGCCAGCCACCAGCGCGGCGGCCACTTGCGGCTTGTTACGCAACATGGGCACCACGATGCCGATGAAGGTGGCGAGCATGGCGAAGTCCAGGCCCCAGGCCGCCAGGTTGGGCACCGCCTGGCCGAACAGCACACCCACCAGGGTGCAGAGCTGCCAGTTCAGGTACATGGCCAGGGCGGCGCCGAAGAAGTACCAGTGCTTGTGCGGCGAGTCGTCCTTTTCCGCGTAGCGATGCTGGACCACGGCAAAGGCTTCATCGGTCAACCAGAACGCCAGCGGCATCCGCCAGCGGGTCGGCAGGTGACGCACAAAAGGCTGCAAGGTCGCGCTATAGAGTGCATGGCGCAGGTTGACCACAAAGGTAGTCAACAACACCACCGCCGCTCCGGCGCCGCCGCTGAGCAGGGTAATGGCGATGAACTGGGACGAACCGGCGAACACCAGCAGCGACATGCCGAGGGTCTGCCAGGCAGACAGTCCGGCCCCGGCCGCGAGGGTGCCGAAGATGATGCCGAACGGAATGGCGCCGACGATCATCGGAACGATGTCTCGGGCGCCGTGGATGAACTCAGTGATACGGGACATGGGGCCCTCCTTGTTCCGGAAGGCTAGCGGACGGCCATCAATGGGTCTTGAACGATCTTGCGCAGGCGTTGCGATATTCACCCGGTCCCACGCCGTAAGCCTGCTTGAACTGGCGGGTCAGATGGCTCTGGTCGGCGAAACCCAGCTGTGCCGCTACGCCAGCCGGCGCGCAACCGGCCTTCAGCAAGGCGCGGGCCTGGTCCAGACGCTGCTGTTTGAGCCAGGCATGGGGCGGCATGCCGGTGGCGCGGCGGAAAGTACGGGCGAAATGGAAGGGCGAGAGCCCCACTTCGGCGGCCAGTTCTTCGAGGGACGGCGGCTCGGCCAGGCGCGCGGACAGAATATCCCGCGCCATCGCCACGGCCCGTGGCTCGATTCCGGCGCCGCGGGGTACGTCGACACGTGCATGGCGTCGGAACAGCAGCAGAATCGCCTCGCGCCAGGCCGTCTGTACCTGAAGCGCGGGAGTGCTGTCCTCCAGCAATTGGTGCAGCCGAATGAAGGTTGCTGCCACCTCGGGGTCCTGGATAACGCTATCGGCAAACCCCGGCAGGCCGTTCATCCGGATATCCAGTTCCTCCAGTACATCCGTCACCCGTTCAAGGTCCGGGTAGAAGCCCCGGTAACGCCAGCCCTGCTCATGGGCCTTGGAACCGGTGTGCAACTCATCGGGATTGATCAGCACCATGCTGCCGACCGGCGCCAGATGGTCGCTGCCACGGTGGCGGAAACGCTGCGCACCGGACTCGATCACAGTGAACACATAGCCTTCATGCACATGGGGAGCGAAACGCTGCTCGATGTAGCGGGCATGGAGTAGCTCCACCCCACCTAACTCGCTGGCTTGCCAAAAGCGTGTCGTTTCGCCGCTCGCCATATCCATTACGCGCTGAACAGCGCCTCCAGGCGTTGCTTCACGTCCGGCCAGTCGTGGTCGGTGATGCTGTAGAGCACGCTGTCGTCGAGGCGGCCGTCCGCCAGGCGGCGATGGTTGCGGAGCACGCCCTCGCGCTGGGCGCCGAGTTTCTCGATGGCACGCTGGGAGCGCAGGTTGCTGGCGGCGGTCTTCAGTTGCACCCGCACCAGTTGCCACTCTTCGAAAGCGTGCCGCAGCATCAGGTACTTGATCGACGCATTCAGGCCACTGCCGTGCTCACCGGCGGCCAGCCAGGTCCAGCCGATCTCGGCGGCCGGCAGATTGGGTATGAAATCGGCGAATCGCGTGGTGCCCACCAGGTTGTCACCCAGGCGAACGGCGAAGACCACTGCCCGCCCTTCTCGCTGGGCGGCCAGGCCCTGGCGATACCAGTCGGGGCGCAGGGGGCCGTTCATATAGGCCAGGGCTTCGCGGTTGGCTTCGGCCAGGGTCACCAGCGCCGGGATGTCGGCCTCTGCCAGCGGTTCGAGGCGCAAGGCGCCGCGCTGCAGGATGACCGGTTGTGGATTGAACATCTGCGCCCTCCTCAGGCGAAAGAACCCTGCCGGATGAGAACGTCGCGCCGAGCGGATGTGCCGTGCAGGCGCCCGCGCAAGATAGATGGAACAGCGCGGGCGATAGAGCACGCTATCAGCCCCCGTGCGGGCGCTCAAGAGTACCTGCGACCTTGGTAGCAGCGGCCTGACGAATTGCCGACTTTGGTGCGAAACTGCTGGAAGTCGAATTCTCGCGGGCACGCCCCGCCACCGCACCATCCGGAGCTGCAATGTCGTTGTCCAGCGGGCTGATCGCCACGGTCGCCTTCCTCTACATGGCCATCCTCTTCGCCATCGCCTTCTATGGCGACCGACGCAGCACGCCGCTGTCGCCGCGCATGCGTGCCGGGGTCTACAGCCTGTCGCTGGCGGTGTATTGCACCAGCTGGACCTTCTTTGGCGCAGTCGGCCAGGCCGCCGGTCAGGTGTGGAACTTCCTGCCCATCTACCTCGGCCCCATCCTGCTGCTGCTGGTGGCGCCCTGGGTGGTGCAGAAGATGGTGCTCATCAGCAAGCAGGAGAACATCACCTCCATCGCCGACTTCATCGCCGCGCGCTACGGCAAGTCCCAGGCGCTGGCCGTGGTGGTGGCACTGATCTGCCTGGTCAGCGTGCTGCCCTACATCGCCCTGCAACTGAAGGGCATCGTCCTCGGGGTGAACCTGCTGATCGGCCCGAGCGCCGAGGCCTCCGGCACCCGCGCCCAGGACACCGCGCTCATCGTGTCCCTGGTGCTCGCCCTCTTCACCATCCTTTTCGGCACCCGCAACCTCGACGCTACCGAGCACCACCGCGGCATGGTCCTGGCGATTGCCTTCGAATCGCTGGTCAAATTGCTGGCCTTCCTCGCGGTAGGCGCCTACGTGACCTTCGGCCTGTTCGACGGTTTCGATGATCTGTTCACCCGCGCCCGCAGCGCCCCGCAACTGGAGCACTACTGGTCGCAATCCATGGACTGGTCCTCGCTGTTGGTGCAGACCGGCGTCGCCATGCTCGCGATCATCTGCCTGCCCCGCCAATTCCACGTGACGGTGGTGGAGAACATCGAGCCGCGCGACCTGCGCCAGGCGCGCTGGATATTCCCCATCTACCTGGCCCTGGCGGCGCTGTTCGTGGTGCCCATCGCCCTGGCCGGACAGATGCTGCTGCCCAGCGGCGTGATCCCGGACTCCTTCGTCATCAGCCTGCCGCTGGCCGAGGCACACCCGGCCCTGGCGCTGCTGGCCTTCATCGGCGGGGCCTCGGCCGCGACCGGCATGGTGATCGTCGAAGCCGTGGCGCTGTCCACCATGGTGTCCAACGACATGCTGCTGCCTTGGCTGCTGCGCCGGCAGAACGCCGAACGCCCGTTCGAGGTGTTCCGCCACTGGATGCTCTCGGTACGCCGGGTGAGCATCGTGGTGATCATCCTGCTGGGTTACGTCAGCTACCGCCTGCTGGGCTCCACCGCGAGCCTGGCGACCATCGGCCAGATCGCCTTTGCCTCCATCGCCCAGCTGGGTCCGGCGATGATCGGCGCGCTGTTCTGGAAACAGGCCAACCGCCGCGGCGTATTCGCCGGCCTCGCCGCCGGTGCCGCGCTTTGGGCCTACACCCTGGTGCTACCGGTGATGGCCCGTGGTCTTGGCTGGCCGCTGGAGAACTTCCCCGGCCTCGCCTGGATGATGGCGAACCCCCTGGACCTGCCCATCGAGCCCCTGACCCAGGGCGTGGTGCTGTCGCTGGCCGGCAACTGGCTCCTCTTCGCCTGGGTATCGCTGTTCTCCCGCACACGCGTATCCGAGCACTGGCAGGCCAGCCGTTTCGTCGGCCAACAGGTTTCCGCGCGCGGCAGTTCCCGCACGCTGCTGGCCGTGCAGGTGGACGACCTGCTGATGCTCGCCTCGCGCTTCGTCGGCGAGGAACGTGCGCGGCAGAGCTTCATCCGCTTCGCCTATCGGCTGGGCATCAGTTTCAACCCGGCGCAGAACGCCAACCAGGACTGGATCACCCACACCGAACGCCTGCTCGCCGGCGTACTCGGGGCCTCTTCGGCGCGGGCCGTGGTGAAGGCGGCCATCGAAGGACGCGAGATGCAGGTGGAGGACGTGGTGCGCATCGCCGACGAAGCGTCCGAAGTGCTGCAGTTCAACCGCGCGCTGCTGCAGGGCGCCATCGAGAACATCACCCAGGGCATCAGCGTCGTCGACCAGTCGCTGCGACTGGTGGCCTGGAACCGCCGTTACCTGGAGCTATTCGACTACCCCGAAGGCCTGATCAGTGTCGGTCGCCCCATCGCCGACATCATCCGCTACAACGCTGAGCGCGGCCTCTGCGGCCCCGGCGAGGTGGAATCCCATGTCGCCCGCCGCCTGTTCTGGATGCGCCAGGGCACACCGCACACCTCCGAGCGCCTGTTCCCTAATGGCCGGGTCATCGAACTGATCGGCAACCCCATGCCAGGCGGCGGTTTCGTCATGAGCTTCACCGACATCACCGCCTATCGCCAGGCCGAGCGCGACCTCAAGGATGCCAACGAAGGTCTGGAGCGACGGGTCACCGAGCGGACCCTGGAACTCTCCCAGCTCAACCACGCACTGATCGAGGCCAAAGGCACGGCGGAATCCGCCAACCAGTCGAAGACCCGCTTCCTCGCCGCCGTCAGCCACGACCTGATGCAGCCGCTCAACGCCGCGCGGCTGTTCTCCGCCGCCCTCGGCCATCAGCAGGAAGTCCTGCCTCGCGAGGCTCGCGAACTGGTCAATCACCTGGACAGCTCGCTGCGTTCGGCCGAGGACCTGATCACCGACCTGCTGGACATCTCCCGGCTGGAAAGCGGCCGCGTCACCCCCGACCGCGCCCCCTTCCCGCTGGCGTCGCTGTTCGACACCCTCGGCGCCGAGTTCAAGGTACTGGCCCAGGAACAGGGCATGGACTTCCGCCTGCGCGGCAGCAAGTTGCGGGTGGAAAGCGACATGAAACTGCTGCGTCGGGTCCTGCAGAACTTCCTCACCAACGCCTTCCGCTATGCCAGGGGACGGGTCTTGCTTGGCGCCCGGCGCGACGGCGACAACCTTCGCCTGGAAGTCTGGGACCGTGGCCCCGGCATCCCGGAAGACAAGCGCAAGGTGATATTCGAGGAGTTCAAGCGCCTGGACAGCCATCAGACCCGCGCCGAGAAAGGCCTGGGCCTGGGCCTGGCCATCGCCGACGGCCTCTGCCGTGTGCTCGGCCACAAGCTGGAAGTGCGCTCCTGGCCCGGCAAGGGCAGTGTATTCAGCGTCACCGTGCCGCTGGCGCGCGCCCAGCAGCCGTCGCCTGTGGTGCAGAAACAGGCCGAAGCCAATGGCCAGCTCCTCAACGGTACCCAGGTACTGTGCATCGACAACGAGGACAGCATCCTCACCGGCATGCACAGCCTGCTGTCGCGCTGGGGCTGCCAGGTCTGGACGGCGCGCAACCGCCTGGAATGCGAGCACCTGCTGGCCGAAGAGGTGCGGCCGCAACTGGCGCTGGTGGACTACCACCTGGATGAGGGCGAGACCGGCACCGAACTCATGGCCTGGCTGCGGACCCGCCTGGGTGAACCGCTGCCTGGCGTAGTGATCAGCGCCGACGGCCGCGCCGAACTGGTGGCCGAAGTCCACGCCGCCGGCCTGGACTATCTGGCCAAGCCGGTGAAGCCGGCCGCGCTACGGGCGCTGATCAGCCGGCATGTGAATCTACGCTGAAAGACCCTTGCACGATGCGCTGTCGTAGGTTGGGCAGAGCGCAGCGAAGCCCAACATGGCGCTGTATCAGGCCAGCACTGTTGGGCTTCGCGTAGCTCAGCCACAACCTACAGGGTGGACGTCGCTCTTTACGTCCACCAGCGGAGCCTGCTGTACGTACGCATGGTGGATCGGTAAAGCGTGATCCACCCTACGAACGACAACAGCTCACCAGCCGAACTCACACGTCTTCGTCTTCCCGCACCAGTACACAGTGCATGCCGCTGTCGTCTTCATTGCAGTCGTAGAGGTAGAACATCTGTACCTCGCCGGAAGCGGCGACCACCGCGACGAAGTCGCCGGCATCGGCGAGGAAGAAATCACGGGTCGCCGGATCGGCCTGGCACTCGATCAACGCCGTGACGAACGAGGCGGGATCGATATCGCCGAAATAGTCCTCACGGTCCTGCGCGCTCCATTCGGCCGGCGCCTGGAAGGGGCCGGTAAAGAGGATGCGCGCATCGCCCAGGTCTTCTTCTTCGGCGTCGAGGTCGTTTTCGTCGGGACGATAGAGCGAGCACTCCAGGGCATCGGCATGGCCCAGCACGCCCTCACGGGCAGCCAGGCGCTTTTCCGGGTCGAGGCCGGCGGCCAGGCAGATCTGGGCCCAGCTGTCTTGTTGGCGTGGAGACACGGGAGAATTCCTTCTTGGTTGGGGCAGAAAAAAGGAGTCTAGTTTCAGGCACGCGGAAGCGGCGGGCAATTGCGGATTGGGAGCCGAGCGCCCGCCTGTGCTTAGATGAATTCAATACCCCCAGGCCAATCCCAAATGATTCCCGCCGACATCCAGGCCCAACTGCAGGAAATCTTCGACGCCCACGGCATGACCGACCCGGCGCTGCAGGAGTGCCTGATGCAGGCGCTCAAGCTGCGCGACTACGAGCATGAGCAACTGATCATTCGCGCAGGCGAACGTCCCACCCACTTCTACGTGATCCTCTCCGGCGTGGCGCGCTACTACTACCTGTCACCAGAGGGCCGCCAGTGGAACAAGACCTTCTTCCGCGAAGGTCAGCTGATCGGCTCCCTCAGCGCCTACCTCAAGCAGCAGCCCTGCACCTACAACATCGCCGCCGTGGAAAGGTGCCGGCTGGCGAGCCTGCCCCTGGCGATACAGGACCAGTACGGCGAACGCTTCCCACAGCTGCTGCAGATGCAGCACCTGATGGTTCGGCAGATCATGCTGCGCAACGAGGACCGCGAAGCGCTGCTGCTCACCCGCAATGTGGAGCAGCGCTACCAGTGGTTGCTGGAGAACGAGCCCTGGCTGCTGGATCGGGTGCCCCAATACCATCTGGCCAGCTATCTGGGGATGGACCCGGTGTCCTTCTCGCGGGTCAAGCGCAAGCGGGCGGGCTGAGCAACTCGCGCACCTGCAGCCCCAGCGCCTCGGCTTTCTGCATACAGAACTCACGCTGCTCGGCCGGTACGTTCGCCAGGCTTATCCACAGGCTGCCATCGGCACCCTGGGCCACCGCGCAATCCAGCGCCGGGCAGACGCTGCCAACCCGTTCGCGATAAACGCTGGCCGCCGCCAGCTCTCGCAACGTCTGCTTGAAGATCTTCCCCACCACCGTCACCGGCAGGGCATCCACCAGGAACACCCGTTTCGGGCAGGCCGGACGCTCCGCAATGCGCTCGAAGGCGAACTGCTGCAGTTCGTCGAGGCTGGCCGTCTGGCCCTGGCGCAACTGTACGAACACCACCGGCAGCTCGCCGGCGTACTCGTCGGGCATGCCCACTGCGGCGGCCATGGAAACGGCCGGATGGCTTTCCAGGCAGTTCTCGATCAACGCCGGATCGATATTGTGGCCGCTGCGGATAATCAGGTCCTTGGCGCGCCCGGTGATGAACAGATTGCCGTTTTCGTCCAGGTGCCCCAGATCGCCGCTGCGCAGCCAGCCATCCTCCAGCGGCGATCGGTCCTGGCCCAGGTAACCGGGGAACACCGTGGGGCCGCGCACGCAGACTTCCCCGCCGTCGATCCGCACCTCGATCGGCGCCGCCACATGCCCGGCACTTCCCGGAATGGCTGGGTGGGCCAGGTTGGGCAAGGCGATCACACCGCTGCATTCCGTCATGCCATAAGCCTGGTACAGCTCCAGTCCGGTCAGCTCCTTGACCTTCTCGCACAAGGCCGACGGCACCGGGGCGCCACCGGAAAGCATGAAACGAAGGCTGCCGATGTCGTGCCCTTCGATGGGGACTTCCAGCATCGCCGCGACCGAGGTGGGAATGCCGCCACTCAGGGTGATGCCGTAATGCTCGACCAGACGCCAGTGCTGGCGGATCACCTCCGGATTGCGGAACCCACCCAGCGTCGGCAGCAACATGCGCAACCCGCTGGCCAGGCCGCCCAGACTGTTCACCAGGGCACCGGCCACATGGAAGATCGGCAGGCCATTCAGCGCCACATCCTCGGGGCCGGCTTGCACACAGGCCCGATAGGCGCAAGCGGCGGCTACCTGGTTCGCTTGGGTCTGGCGGGCGAGCTTGGGCACCCCGGTGGTGCCTCCGGTATGGAAGTAGGCGGCACTATCATCCGGCCCCGGCAGCAGCGCCGGCTCCAGCGCCGCACCGGAATAGCGATCGAGCAACCGGTCGTAGAAAAACTCGCCCCCCTCCACCACGACCGACACGCACCGGGGACGCTTCGGCAAACGCTGCGAAGCACCCAGCGCCTTCTGCCACAGGTCGGAACCCGGCACCGGCCCCAGTGCCACCACCAGGTCCGTGCCGGCCTTTTCCATCAGGCTGGCCAGGGCTTCTTCATTCAGCAGCGGGTTGATCGGGTTGGCGATGCCGATGCTGGTGGCGGCCCAGAGCAGGCATTGACTCTGCGGGATGTTCGGCAGCAGCAGGGTGATCACCGGCCTCGGCGTACTGGCCAGGTCCAGCAGCATCCGCGCGCTGCGATTGAGCTGGGCGAAGAACGCCGAATAGCTCAGGTCCTGCTCGCCAATCTCCGCCCCGAGGCTGTGGATAAAGGTCAGTGCCGTACGCTCCGGGTGAGCGGCGGCCGAGGCCTGCAACAGTTCGTAGACGGTGGTGGGAACCTGGCTGGACATGGCGGCCTCCTGGACCTGCGCGTTGTTGTGCGCCGATTCTTGGGGGCCGCCGCACAGGCGGCATTAACAAATGTTAAGAAGGCTGGCTAGGCTTGTAAGCCACGGCCAGCGCCTGGCTGGCGACATCGTTTCGCCGTCCCTGTCTCCCGGCCGAAGGCAAAGGCTCCACGCGTGCCGCGACAGGAGAACCCCGCCATGAAACCACTCCAGTACCTCATCCTGGGCAGCCTCGCCGCCTGCCTCAGCGCCCAAGCCGAGGTCGCCAGCGAAAAGAACATGACCCTCAAGATCGCCGGCGACATCGTCAACGCCACGGTGCAGGCCTGCACCGCCAAGGGCTACAACGTCACAGCCGCAGTAGTGGACCGCGCCGGCGGTGTGCGCGCCATCCTCCGCGCCGACAAGGCCGGCCCGCATACCCTCGACTCCGCCCGGCGCAAGGCCTACACCGCCGCCTCGACCAAACGCAGCACCACCGAGATGCTGGAGAACGTGCAGAAGAATCCTGCGGCGCAGTACCTGCCGATGATCGACGGTTTCCTGGTCGTGGGCGGTGGCGTTCCGGTGAAGGTCGGCGACGAGGTGATCGGCGCCGTGGGCGTGGGCGGCGCGCCGGGTGGGCATCTGGATGAAGAATGCGCCAACGCCGGCCTGGAAGCGGTGAAGGATCAGCTCAAGTAGCAACGCAAGTCAGAACCGCGCCAACTGCATCTCCTTCAGCCGGCTCAAGGTGCGGCGGAAGGGGAACTCCAGGTAGCCCTCGGTATAGAGGCGGTCCATGGCCACGGCCGCCTCGAGGTAAAGCGGCACCCGGCGGTCGTAGCACTCGTCCACCAGCGCAATGAAACGGCGTACGCCGTCGTCATGCACCGATAACTGCGGCAACTCGCGGTCGCCGGCTTCTACCCGTTCGGCGCCATCTTCGGTACCACGGGCAATGCGTCCCTCGCGGCGAGAAGCACTCAGGTTCGGCACATCCCCGAGCAGAATCGCCGGGAAGCGGTCACACAGGGCGATGAAATCCAGGGCCGCCAGCGGTTGCTGGCAAAGATCGTCGTAGCGAAACCAGACCGCCGCCGCGCATTGGCGCACCACGGGCACCGGACGATGGCCCAGCTCCACCGGCTCGTCGGAACTGCCCTGCCCCGCTGCCAGCCGTTCGAAGACTTCCGCAAGGACGCCAGGCTCGCCGGGCTCCGCCACCCAGTAGCGCTGATGGGCCGTACCCGGGTGCAGGCGATGGTCCTCACCGCCGTCCACTGCCACGACCTGCATGTGTCGCTCGATGGCGTCGATGGCAGGCTGGAAACGTTCGCGGTTGAAGCCATCGGCATAGAGTTGCTGCGGTGGCTGGTTGGACGTGGCGACCATGGCCACGCCTTCGTCGAACATCGCCCGCAACAGGCGGCCAAGCAGCATGGCGTCGCCGATATCGTTGACGAACAGCTCGTCGAAGCACAGCACCCGCACCTCTTGCGCCAGTTCCCGGGCCAGAGCCTGCAACGGGTCAGGCGTGCCGGTGAGCTGGAACAGCCGCTGGTGGACCCAGCGCATGAAGTGATGGAAATGCTGGCGCCGCGCCGGAACCCTGAGGCTCTGGTGGAAACGGTCCATCAGCCAGGTCTTGCCCCGCCCTACCGGCCCCCAGAGATAGACGCCGGTCACCTCGCCCGCGCGGTGCAATGCCTCATGGCAGGCCTGCAGGCAATCGACCGCGTGGCGCTGGGCCGCGTCCGGCAGGAAACCGCCCTGCTCCAGGGCATGGCGGTAGGCGGCGAGTGGGGAATCGAAGGTCATGGCGCCGCATTGTGCGCGTTAGATGGCAGGAAGCAAGCGCACAGGCCTGCCCACTGCAGTGATTGTGGGGGCGATTTCAATCGCTGAGCGGACCGCAGGTCCGCCGTGCCGACTTCCAATGGGCCACGATGTGGCCCTTAGCGAATGAATTCGCCCCCACAGGTTTGCAGCAAGACTGATCCTTAGAACAGCTCCAGCGCCAGCAGGTCCGCCAGGGGCTGGCGACGGCGGATCAGGCGGGTTTCGTTGCCATCCACCAGCACCTCCGGCAGCAGCGGCCGGCTGTTGTAGTTGGACGACATGGACGCGCCATAGGCGCCGGTGTCATGGATCAGCAGCAGGTTGCCGACCTGGGCCGCCGGCAGGGCGCGCGGCGCCACCAGGCCACCGTCATGCTGGGTGAAGACGTCACCGGATTCGCACAGCGGGCCGGCGACCACCGTCGGACGCTGCGGTGCGCTGACCGGGTTGCCGGTGTCATCCAGCAGGCTCATGTCGTGGAAGCTGCCATACATGGACGGACGCATCAGGTCGTTGAAGCCGGCATCCACCAGGATGAAGTGGTTGTTGCCCACGTCCTTCACCGCACGCACTTCGCTGAGCAGGCAGCCGGACTCGGCCACCAGGAAACGGCCCGGCTCCAGCTCCAGGCGCACCGGGTGCCCAACGATGCCTTCGATGTCGCGGCGGGCCTGGTTCCACAGTTCGGCGTAACGCGGGATATCCACCACCGGGTCGTCCTGGCGATAGGGAATGGACAGACCGCCACCGGCAGAGATGGCTTCCAGGTCGCAGCCCAGGTCGCGCACCGCGCCGACCATGGCGCCACAGACTTCTTCCAGGTGGCTGTAGTCGACGCCCGAACCGATGTGCATGTGCAGCCCCACCAGCACCAGGCCGTATTCGCGGATCACCGCCACCGCATCGTGCAACTGGCTGTGCCAGATGCCGTGCTTGCTGTTCTCGCCGCCGGTGTTGGTCTTCTGGCTATGGCCATGGCCGAAGCCGGGGTTGATGCGCAGCCAGACGCGGTGGCCCGGGCTGGCCTGGCCGAGCTGGGTGAGCATGTCGATGGAGCCGACGTTCACCTCGATGCCCAGTTCCACGGCGCGCTGAAGGGTCGCGCGGTCGAGTAGGTCGCAGGTCAGCACCACGCCCGCCGGCTCGCCCTTGGGCGAATAGCCGGCCAGCAGCGCACGCTCGATTTCGCCGAGGGATACCGCGTCCACCTGCACGCCCTCTTCACGCATCAGGCGCAGGATGCTCAGGTTGGAGCAGGCCTTCTGGGCGAAGCGAATGACGTCGAAACCCTTGAGCTGGGCGATGCGCTCGCGGATCACCGCGGCGTCGTAGCACCACAGCGGGGTGCCGTGTTCACGGACGAGATTGGCGAGGGTGGCAGCGGGAATGTTCGGGCGCATGGCGGCCTCCGGAATTCAGGATGGCGCCATGATGGAGAAGCGAATTAATTCAATAAAATACCATTTTGTGCACACACCATTCATTATTGATATGTGTCGACTCCCGTTTCCGAGCGCCCTATGGATCTTTCCATCCGCCATATAGAAGTCTTCCGCGCCGTGATGACCGCCGGCAGCGCCACCGGCGCCGCACGCCTGCTCTTCACGTCGCAGCCCACCGTGAGCCGCGAACTGGCCCGCTTCGAGCATTTGCTGGGATTCCGCCTGTTCGATCGCGAAGGGGGGCGACTGTCTCCCACCGCCCAGGGACTGGCGCTGTTCGACGAGGTGCAGCGTTCCTACGCCGGCCTGGAACGCATCGTCGGCGCGGCCCAGGCCATCCGCCGCTTCGACCAGGGCCAACTGGCCATCACCGGCCTTCCGGTCTTTGCCCAGACCCTGCTGCCAGGGTTCTGCCAGGCCTTCCTCGAACGCCATCCTGGCGTGCGCCTGTCCATCAGCGCCCAGGAGTCTCCGCTGCTGGAGGAATCCCTGAGCGGCCAGCGGCATGACCTGGGCCTTTCGGAAACCGACCTGTTGCCCCGTGGCACCCGGGGTTCAACGCTATTCGCCGCGGATATGGTCTGCGTGCTGCCGGAAGGTCACGAACTGCTGGCCAGGTCCGAACTGACTCTGGCCGATTTCCAGGGTCGTCCGTTCATCAGCCTGTCCGGCCTGGATATCTACCGGCAAAGCCTGGACGCCCACTTCCTCGCCGCAGGAGTGGAACGCCGCATGGTGGTGGAAACCAGCACCGCTGCCTCGCTCTGCGCCCTGGTTCGCCAAGGGCTCGGCCTGGCCATCGTCAACCCGCTGAGTGCGCTGGACGAAGCCGGGCGTGGGTTGCAGATACGCCGTCTGCGAACCTCGATTCCGTTCCGCGTGCAGTTGGTCCGGCCGGAGTATCGGCCCTCATCGGCATTGGTGGATGAGGCGGAGGACGTGTTGAAGGATGTAGCGGCGGGATTCCTGGAAAGGCTGGAATCCCGGCTGCGCGGACTCATTCCGTAGGGTGCGCCGCGCTGTGTATGAATTGAGTGCTGCAAGTAGCTGCATTGCCTGTAGGAGCTGGCTTGCCAGCGAATGGCGCCTCTTCGCTAGCAAGCTAGCCCCTACAAGGCTCCTGGAACGTCGATTTCTGGCAACAGCTAACGCAGATACAGCCAATTCATTCGCCAAGCAGGCCGTCAGGCCTGCCCCATTCCCTCACTGCGCGCTGTTCTGCACCGTCGCCTGGCGAATCTGGTTGTCCCTGTACTGGCGGTAGTTCTTCGCCGCCGCGGGGACCGGGCCGCTCTTGCCGGTTTCCAGCCAGCGACGCATGCGCGTGGCGTCGGCCACATGGGTGTACTTGCCGAAGGCATCCAGCAGCACCATGGCCACCGGACGGCCATTCATCTGGGTCAGCATCACCAGGCAGTGGCCGGCTTCGTCGGTAAAGCCGGTCTTGGTCACCTGGATGCTCCAGCCTGGCTTGCGCACCAGGTTGTTGGTGTTGCGGAAGCCCAGGCTGTAGCGCGGCTTGACAAAGGTGATGGTCTTTTCCGGGGTGGTACTGAGCTGGCTCAGCATTGGGTACTTGCGCGCTTCCTTGAGCAGCAGCACCAGGTCGTGGGCGCTGGACACGTTGTGCAGCGACAGGCCGGTGGGTTCGACATAGCGGGTATTGCTCATGCCGATGGCGCGGGCCTTGGCGTTCATCGCCTTGATAAAGGCCGGGTAGCCGCCCGGATACGCCGTGGCCAGGGCAGTGGCGGCACGATTTTCCGAGGACATCAGGGTCATCAGCAGCATGTCGTGGCGATTCACCTGGCTGCCCACGCGTACCCGCGAATACACGCCTTTCATGTCCGGGTTGTCGCGGATGGTCACGGTGATGATCTCGTCCATCGGCTGCTTGGCGTCCAGCACCACCATGGCGGTCATCAGCTTGGTCACCGAGGCGATAGGGGCAACCAGATTGGAATTTCGGGAATACAGGATCTTGTCGGTATTCAGGTCCAGCAGCATCACGCTGCCGGAAGCCAGGTGCAGCTGTGCCGGGTCGCGAACCGGCAGTGGCGCCTCCTGAGCTTGAACGGGCGAGCCTGCAAGAACGAACAGGCAGGAACCGAGAACGAACAGCTTGGCGATCGAACTGCGAATTTTCACGATGCGTCCAGTAACAAAGATGAAGGAAAAGAGAGAAATGAAGAGTAGGACCTATACCGTAGAAGTATAGGAACGAAGGCGCTGAATACTCAGCGCCTTCTGTCGTCGGGGCGCGATTTTGCGCCTTTGGTCGAATGACCGCCAGAGGGAAGTTCGCGGCGAAATCGCCTGGGAAATCAGCGAATCGAGGCGCCGCGCTCAGCCAGCAATTGACGCAGCACGGAGCGATGGCAATGTGCCTCATCCTCGCAGTAGCAGCCGACTGCGAAGTGGCTGCTGTGGGAAAGCGCTGACAGCAGGTCCAACACCCGGGCCCCTTCCCCGCCCTCCATCTCGGCGCGATAGCGCTTGGCAAAGCGCGCCCAATCGGCATCGCTTTCAGCGGCCTTGCCCTCGGCCATCAGCTCGGCGCTCGGTGCCAGCAATGGCAGCCAGGTGTCGTAGTAGTCACGGCTGGCGAATTCGGCCTTGGGTACACCCCTTGGCGGCCGGCGCACGGTGCCGATGCGCAGCCCTTCTCCGTCTGCTCGCGGCGTTCCCAGCTGGACGATGCTGATACTCATCTCCCCTCCTCCTCAGCGGCTGCTACCGGGCAGTACGCGGAAATCCTCACTCTCTTCCAGGGCCTGAAGTGCCTCCAGCAGAGCGGGTGGTGGAACCACGAGCTTGCGTTGCTCCAGGTCGAACCAACCGGCGGTGGAGGTGACCCGCGCCGCCAGGGTGCCGCCACGATAGAACTCGTTGCGCAGCATCATCCGGCTGCCGTCCTCGGACAGGCCGGACAAGCGCATGCTGATGTCCATTTCGTCCAGCAGGTGGAATTCGCGGAAGTACTCGATCTCGTCCTTCATGATCACCGGTCCCAGGCGCAGGCGGCGGAACTCCGACATCGGAAAGCCGCGATCGGCGAAATACATCATGCGCACGTCGGCGGACTTGTCGAGGTAGGCGGTGTTGCGCATGTGGGAATTGAAGTCCATGTCGCCCCAACCGGCGATAAGGGTCTTCCGGAACATGATGAGTCTCCGCAGCAAGGGGGTGTGGGGCTCACTTTATGGCCCATCGCCCCTTTGCCATACTGGCGCGATTGACAACTTTGGTAGCGATCTCGCCATGAAGATCACCGTCCTCGCCCTCGAAGGGGTGTTCGATACTGGCCTGGCCACCGTCCTCGATGCACTGACCACCGCCAACGAACTGGCCGCCCTGCATGGCCTGCCCTGCCCCCAGTTCGAGGTGGCTCTCGCGGGGGTACGGCCGCAGGTGCAAAGCTCCCTGGGGTTCGGCGTTCCTGTGCGTCCAGCCATGGATTGCCCGACGCCGGAATGGGTGATTGTCCCGGCCATGGGCTACAAGATGCCCGAGCCGTTGCAACAAGCCCTGACGCGCCCCGACGTCGCCGATGCTGTCGCTGCCCTGCGCGGCTGGGCCGAAGGCGGCGCACGCATCGCCGCAGCCTGCATCGGCACCTTCGTACTGGCGGAAACCGGTTTGCTGGACGGCCACGAAGCCACCACCACCTGGTGGCTGACACCGCTGTTCCGGCAACGTTATCCACAGGTGCAGCTGGATGCCGGTCGGATGATCGTCAACTCCGGGCAACTGGTGACCGCTGGCGCCGCCCTGAGTCATCTGGACCTGACCCTGTGGCTCATCCGCCAGACCAGCCCGGAGCTGGCCGCCCTCGTGGCACGCTACCTGATCGTCGACTCGCGGCCGTCGCAATCAGCCTATGCCCTCTCCGACCACCTGGCCCATGCCGACCCGCTGGTACAACGCTTCGACCGCTGGGTACGTGAGCGCCTGGCGGAAGGCTTCAACCTCGATGCCGCAGCCGGCGAACTGGCCACCAGCAAGCGCACCCTTGCCCGGCGCATTCACGAAGTGCTGGGCAAGACACCCCTGGCCTACGTCCAGGACCTGCGCATCGAACGCGCCGTGCACCTGCTGAAAACCAGCGAGCACAGCGTCGACCAGGTCGCTGGCCTGGTGGGCTACGCCGACGGCGTGACCCTGCGCACCCTGCTGCGCAAACGCCTCGGCAAGGGCATTCGCGAGCTTCGCGCCGGCTGAGCGGCGATCGTTAGTCCCCTCGGACGATGCCGCCTCCGAGGTTGGGTGGGAGTTTTGCCCCGGCAATACCCCATCCATGAGGAGCAGGAGAAACAGCCGATGAAAATGCTGGAAGGCAAGGTGGCATTGGTGACGGGCGGTGGTCAGGGCGTGGGCCAGGGGATCGCCCTGGCGCTGGCGGCCGAAGGCGCGCACGTAGCGGTGGCCGGGCGCACCCTGGCCACACTGGAACAGACCTGTGGGCAGATCACGCAACGCGGAGGCCGCGCCCTGGCGGTGACCTGCGACGTGATGGACGCGGGGGATATCGAGCGCTGCGTCAGCGAGGTGGTGGACACCTTGGGTGGCCTGAATATCCTGGTGAACAACGCGCAGATCGTGCCGTTGGGACGCATCCTCGACGTCACCGACGAGGAGTTCGGCAAAGGTCTCGACTCCGGCCCGGTGGCGACCCTGCGGCTGATGCGTGCCTGCTATCCGCACCTCAAGGGCGACGGTGCGGTGATCAACCTGGCGTCCTCCGCCGCCGTGCGCTGGGACGCCTCGGGCTACGGGCACTACGCCGCCACCAAGGAAGCCATCCGCGCACTCAGCCGCGGCGCGGCCTGCGAATGGGGGCCGGACGGCATCCGCGTCAACGTCATCGCCCCCCACGCCCTGTCACCCGGTCTGCGTGGCTGGATGGAGGCCTGTCCGGAAGAAGCCGCAGCCTTCGTCCGCAGCATTCCGCTGGGCCGGGTCGGTGATTGCGAGGACGATATCGGCCGCACCGTGGCCTTCCTGGTCAGCGACCATGCCCGCTACCTGACCGGAGCCACCATCCCCCTGGACGGCGGTCAGGCGTACTGGGGCTGATGGATGGAACGAAAAAGGGGCGCTACCAAGCGCCCCTTTCTCCTTCGTCTCAGATCACCCGTGCCGGGTGCTGCTGGCGCGGACTGCCCAGCATTTCACGGTAGGACGGCGGCTGCCGGCCTTCGGCTTCGCTGATGCCATATCCCTCGGCCAGCTCGGCAGTCACCAGGGTCTGGCCGGACAGACCGGAGAGTTGCGGGTCATTCAGCAACGCGTGGATCACCCGGCCGTTGAATTCCGGCGTTTCCGCCACGGCGAGGAAGGCCTCGTACTGGTCGGCCCGCTCGGCGCCGGCAATGGCGGTGCGCTCGGTACGCTGCGGCCCCAGCCACAGGGACACGGCGCTGACGCCTGTACCTTCGAAGTCCACCGCCATGTCCGCAGCGAACTTGTCCACACCCGCCTTCTGCGCGCCATAGGCCGGACCGTGCATGTAGCAGCCGGCGCCGTACGACGAGACGAAAGCGATCAGACCGTGGCCGTTCTTCACCAGCAAGGGTGCCGCATGGTAGCTGGCGATATAGGCCGAGCGCAGACCGACGTCGAGGATGTCCACCAGCTCCAGGGGCTTCTCCCAGAACGGGCCGGGATCGATCAGGTTCTCGTGGAGGAAGGCGGCATTGTTCACCAGCAAATCGAGACGGCCTTGCTCCCGTTCGATACGGGCGAAAAGTTCACGCACTTGCTCGTCGTCGCGATGGTCGCAAGGCACGGCTATGCCCTGGCCGCCGGCACGGGTTACTGCTTCTGCGGTTTCGGCGAGACTGCCGGGCAGCAACTGGCCACGCAGACGGCTGGCGCTTTCGATGCCGGAGCGACCGCTGAGGTAGACGGTCATACCGGCGGCGCCGAGGGCAAGGGCGATGCCCTTGCCGACGCCACGGCTGGCACCGGTGACCAGGGCGATGCGGGGTTTATCGGTTGTCATCGAGAGAACTCCTTTGAATGGGTTGCTCTGTTGTGGGGAGTGAACTCATTGGCTATGTCTGCATTAAGTGTTGTAAGCAGCTGCATTGCCCGTAGGAGCTGGCTTGCCAGCGAATGACGCCTTTTCGCTAGCAAGCTAGCTCCTACAAAATGGCGGCGAAGCTGCCCTCAATTGGCGGTCAGGAGGGCAGACCTGCGGCCTGCTTGGCGAATGAATTAACCCCTACAGGGTTCTGCTCTGCGTCGTGGATATGACTGGCAGCCAGGAAGCCGAACACCATGGCCGGGCCGATGGTGGAGCCGGCGCCGGGATAGGTGCGGCCCATCATCGAGGCGGCGGTGTTGCCGATGGCATAGAGGCCGGCGATGGGGCTGCGATCTTCGCGCAGCACGCGGGCATGCACATCGGTGAGCAGGCCGCCCTTGGTGCCAATGTCGCCGGCGTCGACCTTCACGGCGTAGTAAGGCGCCTGCAGCAGCGGTGCGAGGCAGGGGTTCGGCTGCGCGGTGGGGTCGCCGTAATAGCGATCGAACAGCGAGTCGCCCTTGTGGAAATCTTCATCCCGGCCCGCTTCGGCCATGGGGTTGAAGCGTTCGACGGTGCGCAACAGCCCGGTCGGATCGACGCCGATCTGGCCGGCCAGTTCCACCAGGCTGTCGGCCTTGTGGAAGTATCCCTGCAAGTGCTTCGGCAGCCGGCTGTCGGGCATCGCGTAACCCGGTAACAGCGCACCGCAAGGGTACTTGCGGCGGAACTCGGCATCGAACACCAGCCAGCACGGCACACTGCGTGCGCTTTCGCTGTCGTGCTGGTACATCGCGTAGACGATGTCGGTGTAGGGCGCGGCTTCATTGACGAAACGCTGGCCGGCGGAATCGACCATGATGCAGCCCGGCAAGGTGCGCTCGACGAACAGCGCGCGCTGCTTCTCCTCGCCTTCCACATGGGTGGTCGGTGCCCACCAGCTGTGGTCCATCAACGCGGTAGCCGCGCCCAGGGACTGGCCGGCGCGAATGGCGTCGCCGGTGTTATAGGGCGGCGTGGCGCTCCAGGTGCTGCGGGACGGCTGCGGATGATACTGGCCGCGCATCTCCTGGTTGCGCTCGAAACCACCGGCGCCGAGCACCACCCCACGGCGGGCGCGAATCAGCAAGCGTCGGCCATCACGAATCACCTCGGCGCCCAGCACCCGACCGTCCTCCTCGATCAGGCGTTCGAGCCGGCAGTTGAGCCACAGCGGCACCTCGCGGTCCAGCAGGGAGCGGCGCAAGGCGGCGATAAGGGCGTTGCCGAGGGTCAGGAAGCGGTCGCGCTTCGAGAGCAGGCGCCCCGGCAGGTCGCGCCAGTAACGCCAAAGAATCTTCAGGGTCAGGCCGAACCAGCCGGGACCACGGCACAGCAGCACCTGCGCCTCTTTCATGGTCATGGTCATGCGGCCCATCATCAGGGTGCCGGGAGAAGGCTCACGCATGCGGGCGAACTCGTCCCCCAGCAGACGCGCGTCGAAGGGCAGCGGGTCCATGGAGCGGTAGCCGGGCTTGCCGCCGGGCACTTCCGGGTAGTAGTCGGCGTAGCGTGGCTGGGCTTCGAAACGCACACGTGAATTGGCTTCGAGGTAGCGCACCACCTGGTGCCCGTGTTCCACGTATTGCTCGATGCGACCGTCATCGATCTCGCCATGGGTTACGGCGCGGATGTAGGCAATGGCTTCCTCCGCCGAATCCTCGCCGCCGAGGGCTTCGATGCGGTGGTTGCAAGGTATCCAGATACCGCCACCGGACACCGCCGAGGTGCCGCCATAGCGGTCGCTTTTCTCCACCACCAGCACCGTCGAACCGAGGTCTCGGGCCCGGAGCGCAGCGGTCATGGCGCCGGCTCCCGATCCCACCACCAGTACGTCGCAACTCTCGTCCCATTGCAGGCTGTTCGCGCTCATCGGGTTACTCCCTTGTTGTTCTGTATGCGCAATCCAGCCGGATTCTCGACAGCCCTCCGCGCAGCAACATCGTCCGTTGGGACTAGCGGCGACGGGGCTGCGACTCACCCAAGGCGCTTAGTCTTTTCGGACGATGTTGCTGTCGTTCGCTGACCACATAGTCGGGCCGCCTCATCCACCAACCCCTAGGTGCGGTCCGCGTGCGGCTGCGCCACGACTCCCCGGAGAGGGACCCGATGATAAAAACAACAATCGCCAACACTAGAACTCCGCTCAGCAGGGCAATCCATATCGCCCTGGTAGGCCTGCTCGGCGGGCTGGCCACACAGAGCCAGGCAATGAGCTTCAACCCCAATCCCGATATCAAGGTCGACTGGGATACCACCCTGAGCTATGGCCTGGCCTGGCGCCTGGAGGACCGCGACCATCAGTTGAGCGACGAGGCACGCAATCCCAACGGCAACGACGGCGACAACGCCTTCGACAAGGGCAGCCTGATCAACAACCGGGCCAGCTTCCTCACTGAAGCCAACCTCAGCTGGCGCGAAGACTTTGGCGTGTTCGTGCGCGCCACCGGCTTCTACGACGCGGTCTATGACCAGGGCAATGACAACGGCACCGGCACCTCCAACTGCTTCGCCGGCGGCAAGTGCTCACGCCCCGACCGCTTCTCCGATGAGACCATCGACCAGCACCGCGACGACCTGCGCTTCCTCGACTACTACGCCTACGGCACCTGGGACGTGGCTGGCCACGCCTTCAACCTGCGGGTCGGCGACCAGGTCGTGAGCTGGGGCGAGAGTCTCTTCTACCAGGGCATCTCTTCCGCCCAGAGCCCGGTGGACGCAACCAAGGCCACCAGCCCCGGTGTCGAGGTCAAGGAAATCCTCCTGCCGGTTGGCCAGGTGTTCGCCCAGTACAGCCTGACCGACGACCTCAACCTGCAGGCCTACTACCAGTACGAGTGGGAGGAGACCCAACTCTTCGGCGTTGGCAGCTACCTGTCCACCACCGACTTCATCGACGAAGGCGGCTTCAACGATGCCTCCGGATTCGTGCGCCGCTTGCACGACGACAAACCGTCCGAAAGCGGCCAGTACGGCGTGGCCATGACCTACACCGCCGAGTCGCTGAACAACACCGAGTTCGGCCTCTACTACTCGCGCTTCCACGCCAAGACCCCGATGCTCGACTTCCAGACCGACCTCGGCAGCTACCGCGCACGCTACTTCGACAACATCGACCAGTACGGTGCCAGCTTCGCCACGGTTCTCGGTGACACCAGCTTCGCCGGTGAAGTCAGCTACCGCGACGGCCAGCCGGTGTTGGTCGACAACGCCTTCAGCAGTGCCGTGCGCGGCCAGACGCTGCAAGCGCAGACCTCGCTGATCCATGTGGTCGGCCCCACCTCCTTCGCCGACAACACCACCCTGGTTGGTGAGCTGGTCTACAACACCGTGCTCGACAACGACGAGTCGGAACCCTTCAGCCCCTTCCCCGGCTTCAGCTTGCCGGGTACCGACACCCTGGTCGGCGACCGCGACGCCTGGGGTTACACCGTGCAGGCCTCGTTCGATTACAACAACGTGTTCAGCGGCTGGGACCTGACCGTACCGCTCACCTACAGCACCGCTGCGCAGCACGACAGTGCCCTGCTCGGCTCGATCAACAACGGACAGGGTGACGACCGCATGAGCGTCGGCACCAACTGGCGCTACCTCGGCAACTTCTCGGTCGAGGCGCTCTACAGCGCCTACCTCGGTAATGCCAACAACGCGCCGCTCGCGGACCGCGACAACATCGCCCTCACCTTCAAGTACCGCTTCTGAAGCCCCCATGGAGGAGCGCAGCATGTCCATGATCACCCCCACCCTGTTTCGCACGACCCTGGCGGTCGCCCTGCTCGGCAGCAGCCTGACCATCCAGGCCAAGGTCAGCGAATCGGAGGCCGCACGCCTCGACCAGGATCTGACGCCGATGGGCGCCGAGAAAGCCGGCAACGCCGACGGCAGCATTCCAGCCTGGAGCGGCAAATGGCGCGGCACCCCGCCGCACGTGAAATTCGGCGGTGCCGGCAGCGCCTACCCGGACCCTTACGCCGACGAGAAGCCGCTGTTCGTCATCACCGCGCAGAACATGGAGCAGTACGCCGAGAATCTGTCTGACGGCGAGAAAGCCCTGCTCAAGCGTTATCCGGACACCTTCAAGATGCCGGTCTATCCGAGCCACCGCGACTTCCGTCTGGACGCGAAGATGGAGGAGGCCATCAAGAAGAACGCGCTGCAGGCCGAACTGTCCTCGGACGGCTACGGCACCAACAATGCCTGGGGTGCCTCGCCGTTCCCGATTCCGAAGAGCGGCAACGAGCTGATCTTCAACCACACCATGCAGGGACGCGCCGCCACCGAGGAAGCGACCTACGTGCAGGCCGTCAACTATGCCGACGGCAACAAGGTGTTCGAGAAGGTCAACTACAAGATCTATTCGATCTGGTCGTCGGCCGACCATGACCTCAGCAACTCCGAAGGCATCCTCTCGCACTTCCTGCTGACCAACCTCGAACCGGTCCGCAAGAAAGGCGAGATCATCGTCGGCCACGAGTACATCAACGCCGTCACCCAACCCCGCCAGGCCTGGCAATACACGCCCGGACAGCGCCGCGTGCGTCGCGCCCCCACCGTTGGCTACGACTCGCCCACCGGCGCCGGCGGCTTCCGCGTGTACGACGAGGACCGCCTGTTCAACGGCGCGACTGACCGCTACGACTGGAAAATCGTCGGCAAGAAAGAGGTGTACATCCCGTACAACAACTACAAGATCGACGACCCCAGCGTAAGCCAGGCACAGTTGCTCTCCAGCACCGGGCACATCAACCCCGAGTACATGCGCTACGAGAAGCACCGCGTCTGGGTGCTGGAGGCCAAGCTCAAGCCAGGCGCCCGGCATATTTACGCCAAGCGCGTGCTCTACCTCGACGAGGACAGCTGGGCCGCCACCCTGGCCGACAACTACGACAGCCGCGGCCAGTTCTGGCGAACCAACATGCAGACATCGATCTACGCCTACGACATGCAGCGCTTCCACGCCCGCCTGGGCATGTACCACGACCTGATCGCAGGCTCGTACATGGTCGACCGCCTGCTCGACGAGCAGAAACCCGCGCTGCTCAACGCCAGCGGTTTCAACTCCAGTGACTTCACCCCGGGCAACCTGCGCAAGCTGGGCACGCGTTGACCCGCTTTCCGGCCGGCGCCCTGCGGCGCCGGCCGGACGGCCTCCCCTGAGCGCAGGACAGCGCCCCGCCCTCACGTCACCTGGTGAGCGGCCTGACAACAAGGAAACCGGACATGAAGAAACCCGCCTTTCTCTGGTCGATTTCCACACGGGTCACCGCGATCCGAGGTGGCCTGCCGACCCTTTCCCTGTTCCAGGCAATCTCGCTTGCCGCGTGGTGCCTCGTCCAGGCTTCACTGGTACAGGCCGGCGATGCCGCCGCGAAGCAGATCGATCCAACCCTGACACCGACTGAAATCCGCCAGTTGAGCAAGCAGGCCTTCTTCTGGGGCATGCAGCAGGCGGGCTTCTACGAGCTGCGCTACCTGTTCACCCAGCAAGACAAGGCCCCGACCTACCGTGGGCTTAATCGCCTGCAGCACGGCCGCCAACTGTTCACCGCCAAGCAACGCTTCGCCACCACGCCGAATGCCTCGACCCTGTACTCCGGCGGCTTCTTCGACCTGCGCGAAGGGCCGGTGGTGGTCCTCTCCCCTGAGGTGAAGGACGGCCGCTACTGGAGCATCCAGGGCATGGACCAGTACGCCCGCTGGTTCTTCATGAGCGGCAGTCCGTTCAGCGGCAACGGGCCGCAGCAATACCTGATCGTAGGTCCGGACTGGAACGGCAGTTTCCCAGCCGGATTCAGCGCCACCGAGATCGTCCGCGCGCCGTCCAACGCCATCGTGATGACGCTGCGCCTCGCGGTGAAGGACAAACACTCAGCGGCAGACCTGGCCGCCGCCGGCAAGATCATGGACGGCGTGGCCATCCTCCCGCTCAAGCTCTGGCTGCAGCACGACCGTCAGGCGCCGGCCCTGGAAAAGCAGCCCATCGTCAAGGCGAGCTACGCCAGCTTCCCGCGCATGGCGCAGATCGGCGACCTGACCCGAAGCATGACGCCGATGGATTACCTGCAACTGGTCAGCCTGGTGCTCAACGATGCCTCGATGACCCCGCGCAACGACTCGCAAAAGGAACTGGAAACCCTGCGCGATCTGGCACGCATCGGCCTGCGCCCCGGAGTGATATTCGACCCCGCGGGTCTCAGCGACAGCCAGCGCAGCGCCCTTGAAGCGGGTTTCCTCGAAGCGCGCCAGGAGGCACGCCAAGCCTTCCAGCACGCCTTGCGCGACATGAAGGGCTGGAAGCTGCAAACCAGCCTCGGCTACGACGACAACGATTACGTACTGCGCGCTGGCGCCGCCGAGATCGCCTGGGGCAGCCCCGTTCCCTACCAGTCGCACACCATCGCCTACGGCCTGCAGGATGCCGACGGGCAGCCTCTCGATGGCCGGCACCGCTACACCCTGACCTTCAACCTCGACCAGCTGCCGCCAGTGACGGAATTCTGGGAGCTGCCGATCTATGACGACTACGGCTATTTCGTCGACAACCCCATCGACCGCTACAGCACCACCAGCTACATGCATCGCAACGGAGATTTCACGGTCCACGACGGCAAGCTCACCTTCTACTTGCAAAGCACCCGGCCAGAGGTCCCGGAGCAGGCGCGCAACTGGCTGCCGACACCGAGCAGCGGTCAGTTCCGCCTGGCGCCGCGATTCTACGGGCCGACGTCGGCCCTGATCGACGGCTCTTACCCGATGCCGAAAATCGTCCGCGTGCCTGACTGACACACGAACCCGATATTCGATCCGGCTGAATCAACTTCACCTACCCGTGCAGGAGCCTTGCATGCGCCGTCTCACTCAACTTGGACTCACCTTCTGCCTGTCCTTCGGCCTGCTGAGTGGAACGCCCCAAGCGAACGTCCTCGACGCCGAGCAGAAGCTCATCAGTGAGGCGTTCTACTACACCTATCCGCTCTACAAGCTGTCCGACTACCGCTGGATCGCCCTCAACGACGCGACAGCCCGTACCCATACCCAGCTCAACAAATTCACCCATTCCCGCGAGATCACGACGCCGGAAGATCGCTGGGCCAATGCGCCAATTGTCGATGCGCTGTACTCGACCGCCTGGATGGACCTCGCCAGCGGCCCGGTCACCTTGCACGTACCCAATACGGGCAAGCGTTACTACGTGCTCACCCTGATCGACTTCTACAGCAACACCTTCTCCTATACCGGTACTCGCGCGACCGGCAATGCTGCTCAGCGCCTGTGGCTGGTCGGGCCTGACTGGAAGGGCGACGTGCCGGCGGACGTGCGCCTGGTGCGGGCGCCAACCAACGATGTCTACGTGAACCTGCGGGTGCTGGTGGATGGCAAAGCCGACCTCCCGGCGGCGCACGCCGTGCAGGATGGCTTCCAGATCGAGCCCGCCAGCACGGCCAGCGCCAACACGCCGGTTCGCCCCCAGCCCCTGCGCGACGATGCCGAACGCTATCTGCAAGTGATCAACCAGATGCTCGAGCTGGATCCACCACCGCTGGAGCAGCGTCAGAAGCTGCAGGCGTTCGCCAAGGTTGGTGTCTGCGGCAAAGCCTGTAGCTGGGACAAACTGTCCACGTCGCAACAGCAGGCCTGGCGTACAACGCTGCCGAAACTGCAGGCTGCCTTCATGCAGACCTACCTGCAGATCAGTGCAGCCAACAGCTGGATTGACTACAGCCCGCCCGGCTCGCTGCTGGGTACCGACAAGCAACGGGACTTCCAGCAGCGGGCCTACGCGCTTGCCCTGGGCATGGGCATGCTTGGCCTGCGCAGGGAAGAGGCCAACTACTGGATCACCCTGCGTGACGGACGGGGCCACGCCCTGAAAGGTGATGCCCGCTACCGCTTGCGCCTGCCACCAGGCGGCCTGCCCGCGCAAGCGTTCTGGTCGATCAGCCTGTACACGGCCGGCAAGGACGGACAGTTCCTCTACGCCAACCCATTGAAGCGCCACCACCTGGGTGATCGCACCGGTCTCACCACCAACCCGGACGGTAGCGTCGACATCATCCTGCAGCCGCTGCCGCCCGCCGAGCTTCACAGCAACTGGCTGCCAACACCGGCCGATGGCCAGGAATTCGAACTGTTCGTCCGCGCCTACATACCCGCGTCCGAGGTACTGGCAGGCAGCTTCAAGATGCCGCCGGTGCACCGGGTGGACTGAACCTGGAACCGAACCTCTTCACCCTGGCGAACCTGCAAGGCCGGTTCGCTGATCCCGGGCATGCCGGGAGGCGGGCGCCGCGATGGCGCCGCCGCCCGGCAGTAGTTGCAACAGCACGTTGGAAGACCTGAAACAAACTGTCCGTAAAGTCAGCATTTCCTAACAGCTCACCTCACGAGGAAAACAACAATGAGAACACTGCTCCGCGCAGGCCTCGGCCTCGCCGCGCTCGGCCTGTCCGTGCACGCCAGTGCCTTGAACATTCTCCTGACCAACGACGACGGCTGCCGCGCCCCCGGTATCGATGCCGTCTACCAGGCGCTGGTCGCCGCCGGCCACCAGGTGACCCTGGTCGGCCCGCAGAACGACAGCAGTGGCATCGGCGCGGCCAGCGTCGTGGTGCCCGGCCAGGCCGTCGCCATCACCCAGCTCGCCCAGGGCAAGTACTGCGTCGGCGCTCCTGCCGGCTACACCCCGCCGGCCGGCAAGACCTCGGCCATCGGTACGCCGGTGGACGCGGTGAACGTGGGCCTCGACCTGCTGCTGAAGGACAACCGCCCGGACCTGGTGGTCTCCGGCACCAACTTCGGTGACAACGTCGGCCCGCTGACGCAGATGTCCGGCACCGTGAACGCCGCTGTCCGCGCCATGTTCAAGGGCGTGCCGGCGGTGGCAGTCTCCACCGCCATCGACCTGCAGCTGATCGCACAGAACCCGCAGGCCGGTTACCAGAAAACCCTCAACGCCATGGACGACACCGCGCGCTTCGCCGTTCGCGTGATCAACCGCGCCGCCGCCATCGGCGCCGAGGCCAAGCGCATCTGCGACAAGAGCCACGGCAAGGCCAAGCCCCACTGCGAGACCAACGTGATCGGCCTGCCGGGCAACACCGGGTTGAACATCAACTATCCGGCGCTGGAGTCGGGTGAAGTGACAGGCGTGGCCTTTGCGCCGATCAGTGACTGGGGCAACGTGGTCTTCCAGCCGCAGCAAGGCGCTGACGGCGTGGTACGGGTGAACCTCGTCCCTCCGCCCGCCCCCACCGCCGAGCAGAAGCAGGGTGACTCCTACCAGCTGTCCCTCGGCAAAGCGGTGATCACCCCCATCGACGGCAACTACACTGCCTCGCCACTGGTCCAGGCGCAGGCGAAGCTGATGCTGGGTGGCGTGAAGCCCTAAGCTTTCGGTGATGAAAAAAAGAGCCCCGCAAATGCGGGGCTTTTTTTGTGCGGCCTGTAGGTGGTGGCTGAGCTACGCGAAGCCCAACGGTGCCGACCTGATACCACGCCATGTTGGGCTTCGCTGCGCTCTGCCCAACCTACGAAAGGCGAATCGTGCGTTGTGGAAATTCTGGATGAACCACGAATGGTGGACCGGTGAAGCGTGGTCCACCCTACAAAAGCGCATCGTGCGTACAAGGGTGGATGTCGCTCTTCACATCCACCAGCGGAGTTCGGGTGAACCCCACGTCTTATGCGTCAAACGCCGTATCCCCCATCCACCGCCAGCACCTGCCCGGTGGTGTAACCGGCGCGATTGGAGGCGAGGAAAGCCACCGCTTCGGCCACCTCTTCCGCCATGCCCCAGCGCTTGATGCAGAGCTTGGCCTGCACCGCTTGCTTCCACTGCTCGTCGAAGGTGCCGTCGGCCCAGAGGCGGTGGAAGATACCGGCGTCGATCACGCCGATGGCCACGCTGTTGGCACGGATGCCGTGGCGGCCTTCTTCCTTGGCGATGCCCTGGATCAGTGATTCGATGGCCGCCTTGGGTGCCACGGACAACACGTCGCCCTCGGGCCAGCGGAACAGTCCGGCGGAGCTGATATGCACGATCGAGCCCCCGCCCTGCTCGCGCATATGCGGCAACAGGCACAGAACCAGGTTGAGGAAGCCGTTGAGGTCGGCGTCGATCACCCGCTTCCACTGCGCGAGGTCGAGATCGCCGATGCGCGGCTGGCTGATGTCCGAACCGGAGGCAATCACCAGGGTATGAATGCGCCGGCCGGCGGTGAGATCCTTTAGCGTCGCGGTAACGCCCGCTTCGTCGCCCAGCGTCAATTGCACCGCCTCGGCACGACGACCGCGCTCCATCACCGCGCCCACCACGGACTGCGCGCGTTCGGCGTTGCGGTGGTAGGTGAGTACGACATCGCTGCCAGCTTCGGCCAGGCGCTCGCAGATCGCCTGGCCCATGCCACCACTGCCGCCCACTACCAGGGCGACGCCGTCGGGGAATGCTTCACGAGTCATGGGGGTTCCTTGTTGTTGTGAATAACTCGGAGTCAAAGCTTCTTGTTGTGGGGGCGAATTCATTCGCTAAGCAGGCCGCAGGTCTGCCAGGGAGACTGCTTCGCAGTCCATAGCGAATGAATTCGCCCCCACAAGGGAAAAGCAGCGTCGAGTCAGGCAAACACCGACGGCTGGTTGAGCACGCAACGAATCCCACCCGGCAACCCCATGCTGGCCACGCACTGGTTGCAATGGGTGCAGGCGCTGCGCCAGGTCGAGCCTTCGTGCTGCAGGCGCTGCGGCAGCTGCGGGTCATTGAGCAGGGCGCGTCCGAGCGCGAGGAAATCGAAGCCTTCCTCCGCTGCCTTCGCCATGCCTTCGCCGCTGGCCACGCCGCCGAGGTACACCAGCGGCATGCTCACGGCACGCCGCATCTGCCGGGCGAGTTCGAGGAAGTACAGCTCCTCGAATGGCAGGCTGGGGAAGCTGGCGCCGCCGAACCATTTCATGGCGGTGCGCTGCAACGGGTTCTTCTCCAACGGCACCATCTGCGCCAGCGGGCTGTCGCCGCGGAAGAGGAACATCGGCGTGCGGCTGACCAGCCCGCCGCTCATGACGATGGCGTCCAGTCCCGCCTCTTCCAACAAGCGCGCGGCCTGGCAGGCTTCCTCGATCTGCAGGCCACCGGCAAAGCCATCGCTGAGATTGAGCTTGGCCAGAATGGGGAAATCGCGCCCCACCGCTCCACGCACGGCTGCCAGCACCTGCAGTGGCAAGCGCATGCGGTTCTCCAGTGCGCCGCCGTAGGAATCGCGGCGCTTGTTCAGGGCCGGCGAAATGAACTGGCTGAGCAGGTAGCCGTGTCCCATGTGGATTTCGATGGCATCGAAGCCCGCATCGCGGACCAGGCTGGCCGCTGCTGCGTACTCAGCAACGGTGCGGCCGATGTCGGCGATACTCATGGCACCGCCGAAGGGAATGCCGGAGAACAGGCCGTACTGGTTGATGCAGGCACTTGGGCCGCGAGGACGTGGAATGTTCTGCGGACGGTTGCGGCTGAAGTAGCCGCAGTGGGCCAGTTGGGCGGAAATGGCGCCGCCTTCGGCGTGCACAGCCGCCGTCAGGCGTTGCAGCTGCGGGAAGATGCCGGCGTGCATCCACATCTGGTCGGCGAAGGTCAGGCCGTCGGGCGAGACACCACAGTAGGCCACGGTAGTCATACCGACGCCGCCGCGAGCCATGCTCGCGTGATGGTTGATCAGGTCGTCGCCGGGAATTCCGCCGGGGCACATGCCCTCGAAGGTGGCCGTCTTGATCAGCCGATTGCGCAGCTGAAGTCCGGCCAGTCGAGCCGGTTGCAGCAAACTGTCGAGGTGCTGGTTCATGCCTGCTCCCGATCAAAGGGGACGAATTCGGCGACTTCCAGCTCGAAGCCGGACACCGCCTTGAAGTTCACCGGGAAGCTCAGCAGGCGCATCTTGCGAACGCCCACGTCCCGCAGGATCTGCGCGCCGATCCCCAGCGTGCGCTGCGGAAAGCTCGGCGCTCGGGGTTTGTGCTCACCCTGCTGGAGTTGTTCGATCAGCGCGGCCGGGGTTTCCTGATGGGCCAGCAGGACCACGACGCCAGCCCCCTCCTCCGCCACCTTTGCCAGTGAGCGGTCGAGGTTCCACTGCCCGGGGTGACTGTCGAGCAGGTCCCGCAGGGTTTCCGCCGCCTGCACCCGCACCAGCGCTGGCCGGTCGCGGCGGACTTCGCCACGTACCAGGGCCAGGTGCAGTTGTCCCTCGTAGTCGTCCAGGTATGTGATGACGCGGAACTCGCCGTGACGGGTCTGGATCGGATATTCGCCCGAGCGGCGAATGGTGCCTTCATGGAGGATGCGGTAGTGGATCAGGTCGGCCACGCTGCCCAGCGGCAGGCTGTGCCGCTGGGCGAAGTCGCGCAGGGCCTGGCCGCGTGCGGGTTCGCCGTCTTCGTCGAGAATGCTCACCAGCACGGCGGCGGGCATGAGGCCGGCGAGGCGCGCCAGGTCGCACGCGGCCTCGACATGTCCGGCACGCTGCATCACGCCGCCCGGCTGGGCACGCAGGGGGAAGATGTGACCGGGCTGCACCAGGTCGCTCGCGGCGCTCGCCGGGTCCACCGCGACCGCTACCGTGCGCGCGCGATCGGCCGCGGAGATGCCAGTGGAAACCCCGGTGCGCGCCTCAATGGACAGGGTGAACCCCATGCCGTGGCGGGCCCGCGAGTTGGGCACCATGAGTTCCAGGCCGAGGGCCTTGCAACGCTCCTCGGTGAGCGCCAGGCAGATCAGCCCGCGTGCTTCGCGGGCCATGAAGTTGATGGCGGCGGCATCGGCGCGGCCGGCGGCGATCACCAGCGAGCCTTCGCCTTCGTCTTCGTCGGTTACCACCAGCATCGCGCCGCTGGCCATGGCCTCGATCAGTCGCTGCGGGCTGTCCATGGTCACTCCTTTCAGTTCAATGCGCGGCGCAGGTCGGCACAGGCGGACTCCAGCGCCGCCTGGGCACGTCCAACGAACGCAGCCATGCTGATAAAACCGTGGATCATGCCTTCGCAACGCTCGAGGCGGACCTGCACCCCGGCCTGTTGCAAGCGCTGGGCGAAGGCTTCGCCTTCATCGCGCAGGGGGTCGTATTCGGCGCTGATCAGGGTGGTGGGCGGCAGGCCGGCCAGGTCCTCGGCGCGCACCGGGGAGGCCAGGGCGTCGTCGACCAGTTCGGTGCGCGGCAGGTATTGGCTCCAGAACCAGCGCATCTGTTCGCGGGTGAGGAAGTAGCCCTCGGCAAAGGCTTCATGGGATGCGCTGTCGCAACGAGCATCGGTGGCCGGATAGAACAGGCACTGCCAGGCGATGCGCGGGCCCTTGCGAATGTGCGCCAGTCGGCTCACGGCAATGGCGAGGTTGCCCCCGGCACTGTCTCCGGCCACGGCCAGGCGACTGGCATCGAAGCCCAGTTCACGGGCACGCTCCACCAGATCGCAGGTGGCGCGGTAGCAGTCGTAAGGCGCCGCCGGGAAGCGGCTCTCCGGAGCCAGTCGGTAGGCCACCGACACCACTACGGCGTTGCAGAGGCGCGCGAGGCTGCGGCAGAGGTTGTCGTGGGTATCGATGTTGCCGATGACGAAGCCACCGCCGTGGAAGAACACCAGCAGCGGCAGGTCGTTGCGATCCTCCGGGCGGTAGAGGCGCGCCTCCAGCTCACCCTCGGCGCCGGCCAGGCGGAGGTTGCTCACCTCGAACAGGCGCTCACCAGGAATCGGCGGCATCAGGTTGTCGCAGAACTGCCGGTACTGCACGGGGTCGAGCTGGCTGTAGTCCGGTTGCGGCATGCCGCTGAATTGCTGGAGCACGGCGGCGATCTGGGGATCGAGGGACATGGTGGCAGTCCTTAGGCTTCGGCCATCTGGAAGACCGGGTTGGTCTCGTCGAGGATGCTGGTGAGGCGCCGTTCCAGCGCCGGTTTGAAATTCTTGTGGGGCAGCAGCCAGAAGCGTCCGGCCTCGATGCCGGCGAAGACTTCGCAAGCGAGCTCACGGGGGTCCATGCCCTGGCGGATGCTGCTGTCGAGCAGGGCATCGAGCTGGCCGGTGGCGGCGCCAGCGACCCGGTTGGACGTCATGATGTCGCTGGCCACGGGCCCAGGGCAGAGCACCGCAACACCGACCTGGGACTGCAACACAGCCAGTTCGTAGTGGAGGGTTTCCGACAGCGCCACCACCGCCTGCTTGCTGACGGTGTAGGGACCGAGCATGGGGCTGCAGACCAGTCCGGCCAGGGACGCGGTGTTGACCACCTGTGCCGGGCGTTGCTGGGCGAGCAACAGCGGGACGAAGCTGCGGATGCCGTTGATCACGCCACCCAGGTTGATATCCAGCAGGCGCTGCCAGCGGCTGGCCTCGATTTCCCAACTGAAGCCGGTCTGCATGATGCCGGCATTGTTGAACAGCAGATCGACGCCGCCGAAGCGTTCGACAGCGAGATCGCGCAAGGCATCCACCTGGTCCGCGTCCCCCACGTCGGCTACGCGGCTGGCCACTTCGACACCCTGCTCCTGAAGCTGCGCGGTAAGGGCCGCCAGGCGCTGCGGGTCCACATCGCTCAGCACCAGACGCAGACCACGTGCGCCCCCTTCTTCCGCCAGGCCGCGACCTATGCCGCCGGCCGCACCGGTGATCACCGCCACCTGGCCCTGTTCGATTCGCATGGCTGACGCCCCTTGCTTTTGTTGTTGTCGGAGCCAGTAGAGCCGCTTCGGCTGGCCAATCCATCGTCCGAGCGGACGAGGACGTGACTTACTCGGCGACTTGCAGGACCTGCTTGCGCCGCACGCGTCCCTGCTGGAGGCGTTCGTGGGCACTGGCCACCTCAGCCAGCGGCAGCAGGTCGAGGGCTGGTGGGCGCACTCGGCCAGCGGCCAGCAGGGCGGCAATGCGTCCCAGCATTTCGCCGCTGGGCATGCGGCTGTAGGCCACCGCCGTGCGCAGTCCGCGCCGAGCCGCTTCGGCATGGTCGGGGCCAGAATCGCCCGGTGCCAGGGTAAGTATGGCGACGAGGGCACCACCGGGGCGCAACAGGTCGAGACCGTTCGGCAGGCTGCCGCCCCCGATGCAATCGAGCACCAGGTCCACACCTTCCGGAGCCCATTGCCCAAGTGCCTTGTGGATATCTTCGGATCGATAGTCGATGGCGAGCTCGGCACCCAGGACGCATGCCTGGCTGGCGTTGGCGGCGCTGCACGTTGTGGCGATCCGCGCCCCGGCACAGCGGGCGAACTGGATGGCGAAGCCGCCTACCGCGCTGCCGCCACCATGAATCAGGACGGTCAGGCCAGGACGCAGCGCGCCTTCTTCGAACAGGCCGGTCCAGGCTGCCAGTGCCGGAGTCGGCACGGCCGCAGCAGCAGCGAAGTTGAGGTTGTCCGGCATGGGTACCAGGGAATCGCGGGATACGCAGGCGTACTCGGCGTAGGCCCCCCATTTGCCGGCGCCGACATCGCTCTGGGCGAACACCCGGCTGCCCGGAACCAGATCATTCACACCTTCACCCAGTTCGGCGACGGTACCAGCGAGGTCGAAGCCAAGAATGAATGGGAAGCGATAGTCGAGGAAGCCGCCCAGGTAACCCTCGCGACACTTCCAGTCCGCCGGGTTGACCCCGGCGCAGACCACCCGCACCAGCACTTCACCGGGGCCAGGGCGGGGGCGTTCGACTTCCGTCAGTTGCAGTACCTCGGCTCCACCAAGGCGTTCGATGACCACTGCGCGCATGCGAGTCTCCGAGTCAGTTTCCAATTGAGTGGCGCGCCTGGGAGCAGTCTTGCCCGAAGGGACAAATGGCATGGGCGACGCACATCGGTTGATGTCAGCGCCTGTTTGTTGCGCTTGCCCGCAGTAAAACCGCGGCGTCGACCAGGGCCATCGTCCGATCAGACGATGCCGGGAAATGCTGGCTCCGCAGAATCCGTTCAGTGCATCCGCTGCGCCGGTCTGCCTGAGCCGCAAGCAGCCCTCGAGAACCCCGATGGGAGAACAAGAACATGAGTACCCTGCACCGAATCGAAGCCAAGCAGCTGGAACCCCGCTTCGCGCGAGGCTGGCATTGCCTGGGTCTGGCCGCGCAATACCGCGACGGCAAGGCGCACCGCCTGGATGTGTTCGGCACCCGCCTGGTGGCCTTTGCCGGGGAAGACGGGCAAATCCGCATCCTCGACGGTTTCTGCCCGCACATGGGTGCGGACCTGAGCCAGGGCTGCGTCGAAGGCGACGCAATCCGCTGTCCCTTCCACGAATGGCGCTGGCGCGCCGACGGCGTGTGCGATGACATTCCCTACGCCAAGCGCATCCCCCCACGGGCGAAGATCAAGTCCTGGCCGGTGTCGGAGCAGAACAATCTGCTGTTCGTCTGGAACGATCCGGAAGGCAATGGGCCGATCGAGGAGCAAGCAATTCCTCGCATCGACGCCTCCTTCAGCGATGAGTGGGCCGACTGGGAAGTGGCGGAGCTGAAGATCGACACCAACTGCCGCGAGTTGATCGACAACATCTCCGACATGGCTCACTTCGATGCCGTGCACGGCACCGACCTCAACCACTTCAGCAACACCTTCGAGCGCCACATGGCAGTGCAGGTGATGCGCGGCTGCAGCGCGCGCCTGTCCGGCGACAGTGAGCTGACCACGGTGGCGACCTACTACGGCCCGGCCTACCAGATCACCGAAATGACCGGGGCCATGGGCGGCGTGCCGATCCATTCGATCCTGCTCAACTGCCACGTCCCCATCGACCTGAACAGCTTCACCCTGCGTTACGGCGTGCTGGTGAAGAAGGTGCCCGGCCTGACCGACGAGCAGAACCGCGAAATGGCCAAGGCCTATGTGCAGCAGGCCCAGAACGCCTTCTACGAAGACGTGGCCATCTGGCACAGCAAGACCCGTGTGGACAACCCGCTGCTGTGCGATGGCGACGGTCCGGTCTACCAGTTGCGCAAGTGGTACGACCAGTTCTACACCGACATCGCCGAGCTGCCCGCAAGCCTCGCCGAGCCGCGTTCTTTCGTTGTACTGGACATCACCGAGACCGCCTGAGTCCGTTAGGGATCGATCGTCTCCCGATCAGTGGGAGACGATCAGTCTTGATGAACGGTCCCTTTAGTCTGTAAGAAGCTCCCTACAAAAATAAAATGCGGTTCAGGTATGGCACACAATCTCACGCTCGATGAGTTCAGCGGGATGCTCGGCAACCTCTATCAGGGGCCGCTGGAAGACATCCCCTGGGCAACCTTTCTCAATCAGTTGAACCAGTACCTGCAGAGCAAGTACGTCACGTTCATCCTGCGACCGCCGAGCGAGCATGCCGAGGGCCTGATGGTCAACACCACGGGCAGCTCCTCCGAAGTCACGGCGTCCTACAACAAGCATTTCTTCGCCCTGGACCCCTTCGTCGACCTGCCCAACCGACAAGTGGTGACAAACAGCGAATTCCTTTCCCGCACGGATTGGGAAGAGTCGGAGTTCTTCAAGAGCTTCCTGGAGCCGGTGGGGGTATTCCATATCCTCGGCGCGGACATCCGAACCAGCGACGGCGCGCAATGCCGCATCCGCGTCAGCCGGGGCCGCGAGGACGCGGAGTTCACCGACGACGACAAGGCGCTGGTGGCGCAGTTCATCCCGCACCTGGAACGCTCGATCAAGATCCACATGCAGCTCAATCGCATCGAGACCGAGCGCAACCTGTACGCCGGCGCGGTGGACCAGCTCGCCGTGGGCACCATCATCCTCGACGAGGACGGCAAGGTGCTGCAGACCAACCGCGTGGCCGAACGCCTGCTGCATGACAAGGACGGTCTCAAGCTGATCAACGATGGCCTGCAAGTGGGCAACCCGCGGGATACGCAGGAGTTCCGCCGCCTGGTGAAGCAGGCCCTGCAATCGCAGAAGAACAACCTGCCCTCAGTGGTGGAGGCCCTGCGCGTGCAGCGGCCGTCCGGCAAGGCGGACCTCGGCATCATCGTGCGTTCGGTGCCGCTGTCGGCCTGGAACGAAGGCAAGCAGTGCCCTTCGGTGGTGATTTTCATCAGCGATCCGGAGCAGGAATCCAGCGCGCCCCAGGAGATCGTCAAGGCGCTGTTCGACCTGACACCCGCCGAAGCCCAACTGGCCATGCTGCTGGCCAACGGCCTGACCCTGGACGAGGCGTCCGACGCCCTGGGGATCAGCCGCAATACCGCACGGGCGCACCTGCGCTCCACCTTCTCCAAGACCGGCGTGACCCGCCAGACCATGCTGGTGCGCTTGATCCTGCGCAGCGTGGCGACACTGGGCTGAGCGGTCTGTCCCGCGCCGTTTTTGTAGGAGCGAGCTTGCTCGCGAATAGCCCCCGCGCGCAGCCCTTCGCCAGCAAGCTGGCTCCTACAGCGAGTGCGACGTTGGGCTGAGCGATCTGGCCCGCGCCGTTTTTGTAGGAGCGAGCTTGCTCGCGAATAGCCCCCGCGCGCGGCCGTTCGCCAGCAAGCTGGCTCCTACAGTGTCACCTGCAAGCTCTAGCTCCACCAGTGACGTAGTCCATCCAGACGATGCCCCAAGGCCCGATGCGCGCGACGCTCTGTCAGGTCCGCCAAGGGAGCCCGCCATGCGCAGCCTGCCCACCATCCTCAAGACCGAACTGCGCGCCAGGAGCGACTGGTTCCAGATCGAAGCCCTGCACCTGGAGTTCGCCAACGGCCAGCAGCGGGTTTACGAGCGTCTGCGGGGCTCCGGCTATGAATCGGTGCTCGTCGTGGCGCTGGCCGATCCACAGCACGTGCTGCTGGTGCGTGAGTACGCCGTCGGCGTGGAGCAGCGGGTGCTGGGCCTGCCCAAGGGCGGGGTCGAGCCCGGGGAAACCACACTACAGGCGGCCAATCGTGAACTGATGGAGGAAGTCGGTCTGCGCGCCGGTTATCTCCGTGAACTGGGTGTACTGACCCTGGCGCCCGGACACCTGTGCCATAGCTGCCGCGTGGTGCTGGCTGAAGACCTGCAGCCCTGCACCGCCACGGGCGATGAGCCGGAACCCCTGGAAGTCATGCAGGTTCCCCTGTCACAGCTGCCGGCCCTGGTGGCGTCAGGTGAGCTGCAGGAAGCGCGCGCCATTGCCGCGCTCTTCATGGCACTCAGCAGGTCGCCCCGAATCTAGTCCATTCGGACGAGGCAGCTTGTCGCAGCAGTTCCTAGTCTTGCCCCACAACAAGATGTCCCTCCATCGCAGAGGAATGACCATGACAACAAGAACAAAGCTGTGCCTCGCCGTTGCCATCTGCGCCTTCGGTGCTGCCTACACCGCAGTGCTGATGCGCCCCCTGCCGCAGCCCCTGGCCGCGACCCAGTACTGTCCTCCGGCATACCCCACGTGCATCATGCCGGTTGCCACCATAGGGTCGATGTTGCGCTGATCGCTGTGCTGCGGCACACCGCGACCGGATGCCGCACAGCTGCCATGAATTCCACCGCTAGGTGCCCACGCCACGCGTGTTGCGGCTTGGCGCCCCATCACGGCTCATCTGATATGGTTTTTACCGTCTGATCTGAATCTGTTTTGCCGATCAGTGCCTTCCTATAGTCCGTCTCGCCGTAACAGCCTGATGGGCACTGATCATGAGCGAGAGAATTCCAGCGCAGGTAATAGAGGTCACCCCCAGCCTGCCGCCGATTGCAAGCAAACCCCTTTCCGCCTCCAACGGACCTGTCCACACCCGTAGCTTCACCGGTTTCTACCGTGACCTGCGCCGCGTCGGCGCGGGTCTGCTGTGCTTGTTGTTCTTCGGCACGCTCTGGCTCGACTGGGGTGGTCGACAAGCGGTGCTGTGGAGCCTGGAAGACAGCAAGTTCTATATCTTCGGCGCCACGTTCTGGCCCCAGGACTTCATCCTGCTGTCGGGGCTGCTGATCATCTGCGCCTTCGGCCTGTTCTTCATCACGGTGTTCGCCGGCCGCGTCTGGTGCGGCTACACCTGCCCACAGAGCGTCTGGACCTGGATGTTCATGTGGTGCGAGCAGGTCACCGAAGGCGACCGCAACCAGCGCATGAAGCTCGCCGCCGCGCCCTGGAGCGCAAGCAAGTTGCTGCGCCGCTCCGTCAAGCACGGCCTCTGGCTCGCCATCAGCCTGGCAACCGCCATCACCTTCGTCGGCTACTTCACGCCGGTGCGCGAACTGGTGACGAACCTGGCCACCTGGGAAGTCGGCGGCACCGCGCTGTTCTGGGTGATCTTCTTCGCCGCCGCCACCTATATAAATGCAGGCTGGATGCGCGAGCAGGTGTGCATCCACATGTGCCCTTACGCCCGCTTCCAGAGCGTGATGTTCGACAAGGACACGCTGATCGTTTCCTACGACGCCACCCGCGGCGAATCCCGTGGGCCGCGCAAGAAAGGCAGCGACCCCAAGGCCCAGGGCCTGGGGGACTGCATCGATTGTCAGATGTGCGTGCAGGTCTGCCCCACTGGCATCGACATCCGCGACGGCCTGCAGATCGCCTGCATCGGCTGCGCCGCCTGCATCGACGCCTGCGACTCGATCATGGATCGCATGGGCTATGCCCGCGGGCTGGTGGGCTATAGCTCGGAGCGTGCGCTGGAAGGTGGCAAGACCCACTTGCTGCGGCCACGACTGATTGGCTATGCCATTGCCCTGGTGCTGATGATCGTCGCCCTCTTCTGGCTGGGCGCCACTCGCCCGCAGCTGTCGGTGGACGTGATCAAGGACCGTGGCATGTTCCGCGAGAATGCCGCTGGCGAGATCGAGAACATCTACAACCTCAAGCTGATCAACAAGACCCAGCGGGAGCAGCGCTACATAGTGGAGCTGGAAGATGTCCCCGGCTTCCGCCTGCAGGGCGAGCACGAGGTCAGCATCGGTGCGGGCGAGATTCTGTCCCTGCCGGTTTCCGTGGCGCACACCGACGACAGCGGCCCGGCCGGCTCCCGCCCGCTCCGCTTCGTGGTGCGCAGCCTGGACGACCCGGCCACCGAGGCGAGCGCCAACAGCACCTTCGTCAGCCCGAGGCGCTGAAGCATGGCCCGGGATCATGGCGGCGCACGCGCCGAGCGCTTAGAGTTGGGCACCGCATTGCCGCTGCCCAACCAGGAAAAGATGAAGCGCTACGAGAAATTCGCCGACGAAATCGCCGAACTGATCCGCACCGGGGTGCTGGCCCCAGGGCAGAAGGTGCCCTCGGTGCGCCACGCGAGCCGCACCTACGGCGTGAGCGCTTCCACCGTGTTCCAGGCCTACTACCTGCTGGAGAGCCGCGGGCTGATCATGGCCCGTGCGCGCTCGGGCTACTTCGTCTGCGAGCATGTACGCCGGCCGCTGCCGGAACCCCAGCCCGGACCGAGGGAAGCCGCAACCACCGAGGTGGACGTCAGCGAACTGGTGTTTTCGGTGCTCAGCTCCATCAAGGACCCGGACACCGTGCCTTTCGGCTCGGCTTTCCCCAGCCCGGAACTCTTCCCCCTGCAGCGTCTCGCTCGCTCCATGGCCCATGCGGTGCGGGAGATGGACCCGCGCTCGACGGTGGCCGACATGACGCCGGGCAACCATGCCCTGCGCCGGCAGATTGCCTTGCGCTACATGGTCGGTGGCCTGCCGCTGCCCATCGAGGAACTGGTGATCTGCAACGGCGCGCTGGAGGCGCTGAACCTCTGCCTGCAGGTGGTGGCCCGCCCCGGTGACCTCGTCGCCATTGAGGCGCCAGCCTTCTATGCCAGCCTTCAGGTACTCGAGCGGCTGAAACTGAAAGCAGTGGAAATTCCCGTGCACCCGCGCGATGGCATCGACCTGCAAGTACTGGAAGACAGCCTGGAGCGGCTGCCGATCAAGGCCTGCTGGTTCATGAGCAACTTCCAGAATCCGCTGGGCGCCAGCCTTTCCGAAGACAAGAAACGCGAACTGGCGGCGCTGCTGGCCAAGCACCAGGTGCCGATGATCGAGGACGACGTCTACGCCGAGCTGTACTTCGGCCAGCACGCCCCCAAACCGGTCAAGGCCTTCGACACCGAAGGCCTGGTGATGCATTGCAGCTCCTTCTCCAAGAGCCTGGCGCCCGGCTACCGGGTGGGCTGGGTTTCAGGTGGGCGCTTCGCCGGGCAGATCGAGCGGCTGAAGCTGATGACCAGCATCTCCGCTTCGGTGCCGGCCCAGGCTGCAATCGCCGACTACCTGCAACATGGCGGCTATGACCGCCACCTGCGCAAATTGCGTTACGCCCTGGAAAGCCAGCGCAATGCGATGCTTGCGGCAGTGGCCCGGCACTTCCCCGAAGAAACTCGCGTCAGCCGCCCTGAAGGCGGCTACTTCCTCTGGCTCGAATTCCCCGAGCAGGTGGACTCGCTCCGCCTGTTCCAACTCGCCCTGGCCCAGGGCATCAGCATCGCGCCGGGGCCTATTTTTTCGGCAACACGGCGTTTCGGCCATTGCGCTCGCCTCAACTATGGCCATCCCTGGAGCAATTCCAGTGAACAGGCAATGGAAACTCTCGGCAGGATAATCCGGTCTCTTCTGGGCAACTCCTGATACTGCAAGTGCAGATATCCGTCACATGAATGGGAAGCTCCAACAATGGAGCTTTCCCATTTGCTTGTTATACTCGGGACTGTTCCATCTGGGCTCTTACAGAAATCGACATCTAATCCCAGATTATTCGCAGGGACTTTCCGTAGTACGCGGTTAAGTCCCGACTAGTTGCGAGTAACGAACATTGTCCTACAAGAAGGTCGCATCGACGGCCTCTACCGGGTGACCGACGCCAAGGGGGCCAAAGCCTCTAGATCACCCGCTGCAGCTGAAGACCATTAATCAGAGAGATGGATTAACCACGTGACGAAAGACGAACTGCGCGCCGAACTCGAGCGCCAGGCGCAACGTTACAAGGATGTATACGGTGGCGAAGTAACCACCTACGCTGCGCAAAGGGACCCCGAGCGCAAGCCCTGGCGAAAGAAACCCAGCCTGCTCGACAAGAGCTTCGAAAGAGAGCTGGAAAAGATCGAGAAAGAGTTGCGAGAGGAACCCTGACAGATTGTCGCACCCCGCCCGTCGGGAGAATCGCTCGTATTGATTTGCGACAACTTCAGTAGGGAACGTTGGAAGCCGCTCGGCGTCAGGGACTGGGCGACGACCGGTTTTCTGGCATAATCGCGGCCCCTTCATGACCTCAGTCACAAAACTTTCATGTTCGATCTCTTCAGCGGGCTAGATGCCTGGCTGGTGCTGAGCCTCTGTCTCGCCCTGGCATTCGTCCTGACCTTCGAGTTCATCAACGGTTTCCATGACACCGCCAACGCGGTGGCCACAGTCATCTACACCAAGGCCATGTCGCCCTACCGGGCGGTGTTCCTTTCGGGAGTCTTCAACTTCCTCGGTGTGTTGCTGGGCGGCGTTGGCGTGGCCTATGCCATCGTCCACCTGCTGCCCGTGGAACTGCTGATCAATGTCAATACCGGCCATGGCCTGGCCATGGTGTTCAGCCTGCTCACCGCGGCCATCGCCTGGAACCTGGGCACCTGGTACTTCGGTATTCCGGCTTCCAGCTCCCACACCCTGATCGGTTCGATCCTCGGTGTCGGCCTGGCCAACGCCGTTCTGACCGAAGTTCCGCTTGCCGAAGGCGTGAACTGGGGCAAGGCCATCGATATCGGCCTGTCGCTGATCTTCTCGCCGGCAGCCGGTTTCCTGGTCGCTGCCCTGGTGCTGCTCAGCCTGAAGTGGCTGTATCCGCTGTCGAAGATGCACAAGACGCCGGAAACCCGTAAAGAACTGGACGAGAAGAAGCACCCGCCCTTCTGGAACCGCCTGGTGCTGGTACTTTCCGCCATGGCCGTGAGCTTCGTGCACGGTTCCAACGACGGCCAGAAAGGCATCGGCCTGATCATGCTGGTGCTGATCGGTATCGTGCCGGCCAAGTTCGTCCTGGACCTGAACAGCACCACCTACCAGATCGAGCGTACCCGCGACGCGGCGACCCACCTGAGCCAGTTCTACCAGCGTCATACCGACACCCTCGGCGAGATGCTGGCGCTGGGCAAAAGCAATGGCAGCGAGATGCCGCAGCTTTATCGCTGCGATCCCAAGCAGACCGAGCCGACCATCGCCGCCCTGCTCAACAGCCTCAACGGCGTGGCCAACTACCGTGACCTGAGTGACGAAACCCGCGTGGAAGTCCGCCGCTACCTGCTCTGCCTGGACGACACCGCGAAGAAGGTAGGCAAGCTCTCCGAACTGCCGGCCCGCGAAAAGGCCGACCTGGAGAAGCTGCGCAAGGACCTGACCGCCACCACCGAATACGCACCGTTCTGGGTGATCCTGGCCGTGGCCCTGGCCCTTGGCATCGGCACCATGGTGGGTTGGAAGCGCGTGGTACGGACCGTCGGAGAGAAGATCGGCAAGCACGGCATGACCTACGCACAGGGCATGAGCGCGCAGATCACCGCGGCCTGCGCCATTGGCCTCGCCAACGTCTACAGCCTGCCGGTGTCTACCACCCACGTGCTGTCCTCCGGCGTCGCCGGCACCATGGTCGCCAACAAGAGCGGCCTGCAAGGTGGCACCGTGCGCAACATCCTGATGGCCTGGGTGCTCACCCTGCCGACCACGATCGTGTTGTCCGCCGCCCTCTTCTGGCTGGCCATCACCTTCATCGTCTGATTCGGACGAGCATGAAAAAGGGCGCCTTGTGGCGCCCTTTTTCGTTCTGTAAATCGCTGCGCTTCTGTAGGGGCGAATTCATTCGCCAAGGGCGGCGAAGCTGCCCCCAAGTGAATCGCAGGGCAGACCTTCGGCCTGCATGTCGATTGAAATCGACCCCACAAAGGCAACCGCACACCTCAACGGCGCTTGCTACCACCCAACAACGATCCCATCAGGCCGCGCACCAGTTGCCGGCCGAGCTGGTTGGCCGCCTGGCGCACCGCGGTCTTCATCGCCTGACTGGCGAAGGAGCCCAGTAACTCACCGGCAAGATCTCCCATGCCAGGTGGGCTGGCCTGCGCCTTGCCGCCCTTCTGCGCCGGCTCTTCGGCGGGTGCCTGGGCGGCACGGGCGGTGAGCATTTCATAGGCGGATTCGCGATCGATCGGCTTGTCGTAACGCCCGGCCTGTGGCGAGCTTCGCACCAGCGCGGCGCGTTCGCTGTCATTCAGTGGGCCGATTCGTGACTGAGGCGGTGCGATGGCTACGCGCTGGACCATGGCCGGGGTGCCCTTCTCTTCCAGCGTCCCCACCAACGCCTCGCCGATGCCCAGTTCAGTGAGCACGCTCAATGAGTCGAACGCGGGATTCGGGCGGAAACCATCGGCCACTGCGCGCAGCGACTTCTGTTCCTTGGCGGTGAAAGCGCGCAGGCCATGCTGGATGCGCAAGCCGAGCTGCGCCAATACGTCATCCGGCAGGTCGCTGGGGGATTGAGTGACGAAGTACACGCCAACACCCTTGGAGCGAATCAGTCGCACCACCTGCTCCAGGCGCTCCTGCAGGGCCTTCGGGGTACCGGCGAAGAGCAGATGCGCCTCATCGAAGAACAGCGCCAGCACCGGCTTGTCCGCATCGCCACGCTCAGGCAATTGCTCGAAGAGTTCGGCCAGCAGCCAGAGCAGGAAGGTGGCATAGACCTTGGGCGCCTCGTGGACGAGCCGACTGGCGTCCAGTAGATGGATGCGCCCACGGCCGTCGCGGTCCGGCTGGAGAATGTCCTCCAACTGCAGTGCCGGCTCGCCGAACAGCGCCTCGGCACCCTGCTGCTCCAGGGTGGCCAGGCGTCGCAGGAGGGCCTGGGCGGAGGCGCCAGCGAACAGGGCACGGTCCTCCCCCAGCAGTTCCGGGTGATCCTTGAGATGGTTGAGCAGCGCCTTGAGGTCCTTCAGGTCGAGCAACAGCAGGCCTTCGCGGTCGGCGACCTGGAAGGCGGCATAAAGCGCGGCCTGCTGGCTGTCGGTCAGCTCCAGCAGGTTGCCCAGTAGTAACGGGCCCATCTCGCTGAGGGTGGTGCGCAGCGGATGGCCAGAGTGCCCGGCGACATCCCACAGGGTTACCGGGTAAGCCTGCGGCCGATGACCAAGCCAGGGCATGGAAGCGATGCGCTCGGCCACCTTGCCCTGGGGATTGCCCATGGCGCCAAGGCCGCAGAGATCGCCTTTGATATCCGCCGCGAACACCGCCACACCGGCATCGCTGAAGACTTCGGCCAGGCGCTGCAGGGTCACTGTTTTGCCGGTGCCGGTCGCGCCAGCGATAAGACCATGGCGATTGGCCAGCTTCATGGCCTGGGAGACGGCAGTGCCCTGGGGGTCAGCGCCGAGAATCAGGGAGTTTTGATCGGGCATTTCGCCTTCCTCGGTTAAAGCTTTCATTGATTCCCGCCGATATATAAACCGACGTTTCTACTCAGTTTTTCAGCACTCACGTGCCATGAAGACTGGTGCCTGACCCAACCGGACGCAAGCAAACATGATCAAAAACCTCAGGTTCAGCCACAAGATTCTGCTCGCCGCCTCGCTGGTGGTCATTGCAGCCTTCTCGCTGTTCACCCTGTACAACGATTACTTGCAAAGGAATGCGCTCCGAGACGATCTGGAAAACTATCTGCAGGAAATGGGCGATGTCACCGCCAGCAATATCCAGAACTGGCTTTCGGGCCGAATTCTGCTGGTGGAAAGTGTGGCCGAATCCCTTGCAGCCAACCCTTCAGCCGATGCCGTACCTGCACTGCTGCAACAGCGGGCACTGAGCTCGACTTTCGCGTTCACCTACTTCGGCACGCAAGACGGGCAATTCACCATGCGCCCGAATAGCGCGATGCCCGATGGCTACGATCCGCGCACCCGCCCCTGGTACCAGGGCGCCAAGAGTGCCGGCGGCACCACGCTCACCGAACCCTACGTGGATGCGGCAACCGGCCAGTTGATCATGACCATTGCCACGCCGGTGCAGTCCCTCGGCGTCGCGGGCGGCGACCTGAGCCTGCAGACACTGGTGCAGATCATCAATGCGCTGGACTTCGACGGCATGGGCTACGCCTTCCTGGTCAGCGCCGACGGCAAGGTCCTGGTGCATCCGAACAAGGACCTGGTGATGAAGAGCCTGCGGGACATCTATCCGCAGAACACGCCCGCCATCAGCACCGGCTTCAGCGAAGTCGAAGTGGACGGCACCACGCGCATCCTCACCTTCGCCCCGGTTAAAGGACTGCCCTCGGTGAACTGGTACATCGGCGTATCGGTGGACAAGGACAAGGCCTACAGCATGCTCAATGAGTTCCGCGCGTCGGCCATCATCGCCACCGTGATCGCCGTGGTGATCATCATGATCCTGCTCGGCATGCTGATCCGCGTGCTGATGCAGCCTCTGCACATCATGGGTCGCGCCATGCAGGACATCGCCCAGGGTGAAGGCGACCTGACTCGCCGCCTGGCGATCCACACCCAGGATGAGTTCGGCGAGCTGGCCAGCGCCTTCAACCGTTTCCTCGAGCGTATCCACAGTTCGATCCGCGAAGTGTCTTCGGCCACTAATCAGGTCAATCAGGTCGCCAAACTGGTGCTCAACGCCTCCAACTCGTCCATGAGCAACTCCGACGAGCAGGCCAACCGCACCAACAGCGTCGCCGCCGCGATCAACGAACTCGGCGCCGCGGCCCAGGAAATCGCCCGCAACGCCGCCGACGCCTCGAACCAGGCGTCTTCCGCGCGCACCCTGGCCGAGGATGGCCGCCAGGTGGTGGAACGCACCATCTCCGCGATGAACGAGCTGTCCGGGAAGATCCGCGCCTCCTGCGGCAACATCGAGACGCTGAACAGCAAGACGGTGAACATCGGCCAGATCCTCGAAGTGATCAAAGGCATCTCTGAACAGACCAACCTGCTGGCGCTCAACGCCGCCATCGAAGCCGCCCGCGCCGGGGAAGCCGGCCGTGGTTTCGCCGTGGTGGCCGATGAGGTACGCAACCTGGCCCACCGCACCCAGGAGTCGGCGCAGGAAATCCAGCAGATGATCGAGGAGCTGCAGGTCGGCGCCCGCGAGGCGGTCACGACCATGACCGAGAGCCAGCGCTACAGCGAGCAGAGTGTGGAAATCGCCAACCAGGCCGGCGAGCGCCTGGGCAGCGTGACTCACCGCATCGGCGAGATCGACGGCATGAACCAGTCGGTGGCCACCGCCACCGAGGAACAGACCGCCGTGGTCGACTCGCTGAACATGGACATCACCGAGATCAACACCCTCAACCAGGAAGGCGTGGAAAACCTCCAGGCAACCCTGCGCGCCTGTGCCGACCTGGACCAGCAGGCCGCGCGCCTGCAGCAGTTGGTGGGCAGCTTCCGGATCTGACGGCTACCCTCTCCCCCGGCCCCTCTCCCTGAAGTGGAGAGGGGTGACTCGCGCCTGGCAATTCGTCGCAAGCCTGCACGATCTACTCCCTCTCCCTTCAGGGAGAGGGTTGGGGAGAGGGAAACCAACCCGCAGCAGAGCCACAAACAAGAAAGGCGCCCTAGGGCGCCTTCTTCGTTTCTTCCTCTTCCTGCGTCTTTCGCCACAACTCCGCCGCGCCGGGGAACTCGGTGCCGTTCTCCTCGCTCAGCTCATCGGGGTCATAGCGTCGTACGCAGCCTTCGCCAAGGGTGGGCGGCGGGTTGGAGGTGGCTCGGTCAAGTGGGTCAGCCATGGGGCAATCCTCAGACTTCCGGGGGTTGTTCAGCGTCATGCCGGGCAAAACCTTTCACGGCAAGCAACACATCGCGTCGACTGATTTGGCCGATCAGCACGCCCTCTTCGACTACCGGGAAGCGCTGACGCTTGTCGCGCAGGAAACGCTGGCAGATGTCGATGATGTCAGCTTCGGGGGAGACGGTCTCCAGCTGGGTCGACATGCATCCGCCGACACTGCCAATCGCAGCCTCGCAATGGGCGCCGGAAAGAATGCCGCCCAAGCAGTCGCCTTCCGAAAGCATGCCGATCAGATGGCCCTGGGAGTCCACCACGGGAGCACCGGAAATCCGGTGCTCCAGCAGCCGCTCGATGGCGAGGAGAAGATCGGTGTCGGACCTGAAGGTCACCAGGTGGCGCGTCATGCAGTCGCGCACCTTGATCGACTTGAGCATGGGCGGGCTCCTCTGCCGGTTGGCCGGAGTGGATGCCCACCAAGCTCGTCAGTTGAACACGACGGTCTTGTTGTCGTGCACCAGCACCCGGTCTTCAAGGTGATAGCGTAGCCCACGGGACAACACCATCTTTTCCACGTCCTTGCCGAAGCGAACCATGTCGTCGACGCTGTCGCGATGGGTCACGCGCACCACGTCCTGCTCGATGATCGGACCGGCGTCCAGCTCTTCGGTGACGTAGTGGCAGGTGGCGCCGATCAGCTTCACGCCCCGCAGCGATGCCTGGTGGTAAGGCTTGGCGCCCACGAAGGACGGCAGGAAGCTGTGATGGATGTTGATCACCTGGTGGGCGTAGCGCTGGCAGAGTTCCGGCGGAAGGATCTGCATATAGCGGGCAAGCACGACGGTATCGGCGTTGTGCTCTTCCACCAGGCGCGAAACCTCATCGAAGGCCGGCTGCTTGTTCTTCGGATCCACCGGCACGTGGAAGTAAGGGATACCGTGCCATTCCACCATGCTGCGCAGGTCGTCGTGGTTGGCGATCACGCAGGGGATCTCGCAATCCAGTTCGCCGCTGTGCCAGCGGTGCAGCAGGTCGGCCAGGCAGTGGGACTCGCGACTGGCCATCAGTACGACGCGCTTCTTCACCTCGGAGTCGGTCACCCGCCAGTCCATGGCGAACTCACGGGCGATGGGCGCGAACGCCTGGCGGAAACCATCCAGATCGAAAGGCAGGGAATCGGCACGGATTTCATGGCGCATGAAGAACCAGCCGCTCTGATTATCCGAATGATGGCTGGCCTCGGTAATCCAGCCGTTGTAGGTAGCCAGGAAGTTACTGACCTTGGCTACGATGCCGACGCCGTCCGGACAGGCAATCACCAGACGAAATGTGCGCATTTGGGAACACTCCAGAGACTTCACGAAGGCGGCCATTCTAGCCAGTACGCACAAAAACTTCAGTAACCACGTGGCTTGCAGCGGATTGCCCGCCATCGGGAAGAAAACCCAAGGCACAACTAAGGGGCGAAAGCCGACATCGATATAGCGAGTGTACGAAGCGCAATTACGCACTTGAACGACCAGCGGACTAGTATGAAAGAAGAAGTCACCGACAATGCGTACAAAAGTTTTCCTGCTTATTTACTTGCAGATAATCGCTGTCTATTATTGATGACACTTCGCAATCGCAAGTCAACGTACGATTCCAACAAGGGACGCCGACATGTCGCTGATCAACGAATACCGGGCAACGGAAGAAGCCATCAAGGAGCTCCAGGAGCGCCTGAAGAACCTGTCCCAGGACGACAAGCTGAAAAAAGAACTTGAGTTCGAAGGCAAACTGCGCACTCTGATGGGCGAATATCAGAAATCCCTGCGCGACATCATTGCCCTGCTCGACCCCGATGCCCGCTCCGCCAAGGCGCCCCGCGCCGCCAAAGCCGCTGGTAGCGGCAGCAAGCGCGCCCGCAAGGTCAAGCAGTACAAGAACCCGAACACCGGTGAAGTCATCGAAACCAAAGGCGGCAACCACAAGACTCTTAAAGAGTGGAAAGCCAAGTGGGGCGCCGACGCCGTTGAAAGCTGGGCCACCATCCTGGGCTAAGCCTTCGGCAATAAAGAACGCCAGCATCTGCTGGCGTTTTTTATTGGCGCGAGTAAACCCCGGAATTACCCGGGGTATTTTCACAACTGATAGCGATGCCGCAGTTCCGTGGCATATCGACGCCACTCCAGCAACACCGCCTGTTGTGCGGGCTCGGCATTGAGCTGGAACTCATCCAGTGCCTTGAAAAAACTCTCCAGGGTATTAGGCGCCCCGTATTCCGGGCTATTCAGCCGATTCCTGCAAAATGCCTCCCATCGCGTGCGGTCGGAATCCGACAAAGTTTCAGGGAAGTTTCTTGCACGGTAACGGAACAGCAACTCCGGCAAGCGCGGGTCGTCGAACGGCCATTTCTCGCGGGACAATCGTTGCGGGTCGGCGCGTCGCACTTGTTCGCACAGTCTACGATCCCGGTCACCGAGGAATCCGTCATACAACTGCTGCTCCGGATCATCCGCCGACGCGAATTCTTCTTCCGCGTAAATAACCGGCAACTTCTCTTGCCAGATGGCGGCCTGCGCGGCGACCAGCTCGGCACGACGCTGGCAGAGTTCCAGATCGACGCCGAGGCGCTGCCGGTCAGCTTCGCGCAGCACCCCAAGGGGCGCGACTACCGGACACCGATTGATATGCAGCAACTTCAGCGGCACCGGCAGCTCACCTTCAGCCAGGTCATCGCGCCGGGTATAGAGGCGCTGGCGCAGGACTTCCGCATCCAGTTCGAGCAGCGGGCCCGGCTCCGACTGCAGGTCCAGCACGATCAGCGCGTTGCGATTGCGCGGATGCCAGGCAAGGGGTAGCACCACCGCCAGGTAATGACGTTCACCGGAGAAACGCCCAGAAATGTGCACCAGAGGTTGCAGCAGGCGCACCTGCTCCTGGACCTTGTGCTTGGTACGCAGCTGATAGAGATAGTCGAACAGCTTCGGTTGACGCTCGCGCAGCAGGCGCGCCAGGGCGATGGTCGCGCGGACGTCGGAAAGCGCATCGTGGGCCTGGCCATGGTCGATGCCGTTGGCCGCGGTCAGCAGCTCCAGGCGCAAACTGACGCGCCCGTCCTGTTGCGGCCACTCGATGCCCTCCGGCCGCAGCGCATAAGCGGTGCGCACCAGGTCGATCAGGTCCCAGCGGCTATTTCCGCCCTGCCATTCGCGGGCATAGGGGTCATGGAAGTTTCGATAGAGGCTGTAGCGGGTGACTTCATCATCGAAGCGCAGGGTGTTGTAGCCGGCGCCACAGGTGCCCGGCAGTGCGAGCTCGGCATGCACCCGATGCATGAATTCGGCTTCACCCAATCCTTTTGCCTCGAGGGTACTGGGCAGGATGCCGGTGACCAGGCAGGCGGCCGGGTGGGGCAGGATGTCGTCGCTGGGCTTGCAGTAGAGGTTGATCGGCTCGCCGATTTCGTTGAGCGCCTCGTCGGTCCGAATGCCGGCCACCTGCAGCGGGCGGTCGCAGCGCGGGTTGATGCCGGTGGTTTCGTAGTCGTGCCAGAAAATGCTGGATGTCACGGCGTCCCCCTTTTTCGTGAGCTGGGCAGTCTATCACCGGCGCGTAGGCGGCAACGGCGCTGAACAGACGGGGAAACTTCGCCATTCTCCGCCTTGCTGGGTGGTTTCCGGCGTGCCTAGAATCGCCGCCACTGGACGACCGCCCCGCCAAGGACTGCCCCATGCCCGTGCCTTTCGCGCTTCGCGCACGCACCCGCGCGCCATACGCCCTGTCGAAAACTCCAAATCTTTCACAGCATGCGGGCTGAGTCCTCGCCGCCAGGTTGCCTGGATACCGGCCGCTCGCTAGCATCGGGCTTTCCCCTTGGCGCCCAGCCGATGCCCGCAATCCGAGCCAGCTCCCCACCTGTCGATTCCCAGGCCCAACCGCTGGACACCCGCTACCAGGTGGAAACACCGGAAGGCATCGACCTGGTCCTGCGACCGGCTGGCCTGCTGCCACGCGCCCTTGCCTATGCCATCGACCTGGCCATTCGCGGCGCTATCATGCTGGTGCTGTTCATCGCCCTGGCCCTCCTCGGCCAGCTCGGTTTCGGTCTCGGCCTGATCCTCATGTTCCTGCTCAACTGGTGGTACATGGTGCTGTTCGAAGTGCTCAACCAGGGCCGCTCTCCCGGTAAGCAGGTCATGGGCCTGCGGGTCGTGCATGACGATGGCACCCCCGTCGGCTGGTCGGCCTCGCTAGTGCGCAACCTGTTGCGCTTCGTCGACCTGTTGCCCTTCGCCTACACCCTGGGCGCCCTCAGCTGCCTCCTGCACCCGACCTTCAAGCGCCTGGGCGACATTGCCGCTGGCAGCCTGGTGGTTTATCGCGACGAGCAGACCCAACGTCCCGAACTGCCGGAGGCCGCGCCCGAGCGCGCGCCATTCGACCTGACCCTCGCCGACCAGCGTGCCCTGCTGGGCTTCGCCGAACGCCAGTCCGACCTGTCGCCTGCCCGACGCGCCGAGCTCGCCGGCATCCTCGCCGCGCCGCTCAACGTATCGGCGGAACAGGCCCAGGCGCGCATCAATGGCATCGCCCGGGGCCTGCTGGGATCGGCTTCGCCATGAAACAGAATCTCTTCGAACGCCAGCACCAGGCAGACTGGAAAGCTTTTTCCGACCTGCTTGACCGCCTCGAACGTGGCAAGGCGGACGCCCGTGCCTGCGAAAGTTTCTCCGCCGACTACCGACAGGTCTGCCAGCAACTGGCGCTGGCCCAGGAGCGTGGCTACAGCAGCCACCTGGTGGAGCACCTGCAACAGCTCGCCATGCGCGGCCACCAGCAGTTCTACCGCCACCGCAGCCACCTCGGCGCGCGCCTGCTGGGCTTTCTCCTGGCTGGATTTCCGCGCCTCGTGCGCAGCCAGTGGCGCAGCATCGCCGCCGCCAGCCTGCTGTTCTACGGCAGCCTGCTGTTGATGGGGCTGCTGGTACACAACTGGCCAGACCTGGTCTACAGCGTGCTGGATCCGGAGCAGGTGTCGTCGATGGAGTCCATGTACGACCCGGATGCGCGGCGTATCGGCCCCATGAGCGAGCGGGACTCCGGCGACGACTGGATGATGTTCGGCCACTACATCATGAACAACATCGGCATCGCTTTTCAGACCTATGCCGGCGGCCTGCTCTTCGGCGTTGGCAGCCTGTTCTTCCTGTTGTTCAACGGCCTGCACATCGGCGCCGTGGCTGGACACCTGACCCAGGTCGGTTTCGGCGAAACCTTCTGGTCGTTCGTCATCGGTCATGGTGCATTCGAGCTCACCGCCATCGCCTTCGCCGGTGCTGCCGGGTTGCAACTGGGCTGGGCCCTGCTCGCTCCGGGCCGCTTGCCGCGTGGCGAAGCGCTGCGCCTAGCCGGCGCACGCAGCGTGCAACTGGTCGCTGGCGTGATACTGCTGCTGGTGATCGCAGCGTTCGTCGAGGCCTATTGGTCGTCGATGACCCTGGTGACGCCTCAGGTGAAGTACAGGGTGGGTGCGGGCCTCTGGCTGCTGGTCGCACTCTATTTCGGGCTGGTGGGCAGGAGGACTCATGCGCCTGACTGACGCCAGCGTCGCGATCCGCCCACGCAGCGCGTGGGAAGCCATGGACCTGGGCGTGCTCCTGGCGCGCCGTCACGCCGGTCTGCTGATGGCCAGCTGGGCACTGGTAACCCTGCCGGTGTTCGCCCTGCTCACGCTGGTCTGCTGGAGCTACCCGGGGCTGGCGGTCTTCCTCTTCTGGCTGCTGAAGCCCGCCTACGAGCGGCTGCCACTGTACATCCTCTCCCGCGCCCTGTTCGGCGACACGCCGACCCTCGGCGAAGCACTGCGCGCGTATCCGCGACTGCTGAAGCCGCAGTTGCTCGCGAGCCTCACCTGGCGGCGTCTCAGTACTACCCGTAGTTTCGACCTGCCGGTACTCCAACTGGAAGGCCTTTCCGGACAGGCGCGAAGCCAGCGCCTGGTCGTGCTGGGGCAGCGCAACGCGGGTGGTGCCACCTGGCTCACGGTGATCGGCGTCCACCTGGAATCCGCCCTCTGGTTCGGCCTCGTCACCCTGCTCTACCTGATGCTGCCCCAGCAGGTGGCGATCGACTGGGACTGGCAGAAGCTCCTGGAAATGGCCTCCGGCGAATGGATCTGGCTGGAGCACCTGTCCAACAGCCTCTACGTCCTGGTGCTGGTGATCTGGGGACCGGTGTATGTCGCCTGCGGCTTCACCCTGTACCTGAACCGCCGCACGTCCCTGGAGGGCTGGGACATCGAACTCCAGTTCCGTCGCATGCGTCAGCGTCTGACCGGCACTGCCTATGCGTTGCTGCTGGGGCTCGGCCTGCTGCTCAGCCAGCTGCCGCAACCGGCCATGGCGGACGACACGCCGGCCCTTTGCCTCGCGCCCCAGGCCTTCCTTGAAGGTCCCGATGCCGAACGCCTCACCCACCAGTCGCTGACCGGCAAGACCGCGAAGGAAGATATCGGCGCCCTGCTGGACGGCCCGCCCTTCCAGAACCGGGAAACCGTCACTCGCTGGCGCCTGGGCGAAGCAGCCGCTGACAAGGAACCCAAGCCAGAAGACGTCGAAGGCTGGGCCGAATTCATCCGCAACCTGTTCAAGCTGGCCGAGTACGCCAAGAGCCTGGACACCCTCGCCCTGGTCATCAAGGTGCTGCTCTGGGGTGCGCTGATCAGCCTCGTTGCGCTGCTGCTCTGGCGCTATCGCGACTGGATCAACACCTTCGCCGGCCGCCTGGGGCTGCCCCAACGCCGCACCCGTGAAGCGCCTTCAGTGCTGTTCGGACTGGAGCTGGCACCCGAGAGCCTGCCTGACGATGTCGCCACGGAGGCCGAACGCCTCTGGGCCAGCTATCCCCGCGAAGCCCTCGGCCTGCTCTACCGCGCCCTGCTGAGCCGCCTGCTGCATGACTTCCGCCTGCCACTCAGGCAATCCCATACCGAAGGTGAAGTGCTGCAACTGGTGCGCCGCCTGGACAACACCGAGCTGGAAGGTTTCAGCCAGGCGCTCACCGGGCACTGGCAGGACCTCGCCTACGGTCACCGCCTGCCCGCCGCCGAACTGCGCCAGGGTCTCTGCGATGGCTGGCGTCGCCTGTTCGCCGCCGGAGCCGCAACATGAAACCGCGCCTGCGCTTTCTCATTGGCGCCGGCCTGGCCCTGCTGCTAGGTCTGCTGGCGATCCAGATCGGCGGGCGCTTGCAGCCCTATCAGGACACCGTCGAGCACGGCCCGGCGCCCGAAGTACTGGGCAATCCGTACCTCGCGGCCGAACACTTCCTGCGCAAGCAGGGCCTGCAAGTGGCGCGGGCGGACGGCCTGGAAGTACTCGACAACCTGCCCAGCGCCGGTCACAGCCTGGTGCTGCTCGGCAGCCGCTCGCGCATGACGCCACGCCAGGCCGATCGCCTGCTGGAGTGGACGAGCAAGGGCGGGCACCTGCTGTTCATCGCCGAGCGAATCTACGACGAAGACGAAGGCAAGAGCGGCGATCTGTTGGCGGATCGTCTGGGCATCCAGCAGCACGAAGCCAAGGACCTGAAAGAAGATACGGGCCCTGAACCCGAGACGCCTGACGACACTCGCACCGAGGAGCAGGCCGAGGCCGCGGCATCTCCCCAGGACGAACAGGAGCCCGCCGAGGAAGACCCCTTCCCGGAGCTGACCAAGCTCTATCTGGAAAATGAACAAGCGCCGGCCTACGCCAGCTTCGACCCCGAGTTCCACCTCTACGACAGCCAGAACCGCGCCCACGCCTGGGCCAATAGCGCCAAGGCCACGCACATGCTGCAGCTGGACCACGGCGACGGCCTGGTCACCGTACTCACCGACGGCTGGATCTGGCAGACCCGCGATATCGACGAGTACGACAACGCCTGGCTGCTCTGGTATCTCACCCAGGACAGCACCGTCACCCTGCTTTACCGCGCAGAGCGCGACAGCCTGGCCACGCTGCTCGGACAAAACTTCCCCGAGGCCCTGGTGGCCCTGGCGCTGCTTATCGTCCTGTTGCTCTGGCACATTGGCCAACGCCAAGGGCCGCTGCAGGCACCGGCCAGCCGCGCGCGCCGGCAACTGGAAGAACACCTGCGCGGCAGCGCCGACTTCCTGCTTCGCCGCAGCGGCCAGACCAGCCTGCTGCAAGGCCTGCAACGTGATATCCAGCGTCGCGCCCGCCATCGCCATCCCGGATTCGAACGGCTCGCCGTGGCCGAACAGTGGCAAGTGCTGGGCCGCCTGACCCGACTCCCGCCCAGCGCCATCAGCCAGGCCATGCGGCCTCTGCCCAAGCAACGGCTCACCGCCACCGACTTCACCCGCCAGGTCGCCCACCTGCAAACCCTTAGGAACGCGTTATGAGCGAACAGATTTCCGACCCGTCGCAAACCGAAGCAGGCAGCGCTTCCGCCCCCTCGGCCGCCGTCCAGCGCCAGCGCGCCAGCCAGTTGGCCCAGGCGTTGCGCGTGGAACTGCAGAAGGCCGTGGTCGGCCAGGTCGCCGTGATCGACGACGTGCTCACCGCGTTGCTGGCGGGTGGCCACGTGCTGGTGGAAGGCGTGCCGGGCCTCGGCAAGACGCTGCTGGTCCGCGCCCTGGCCCGCTGTTTCGGCGGCGAGTTCTCGCGCATCCAGTTCACCCCCGACCTGATGCCCAGCGACGTCACCGGCCATGCCGTGTATGACATGCAGAGCGAGCAGTTCAAGCTGCGCAAGGGCCCGGTGTTCACCAACCTGCTGCTGGCGGACGAAATCAACCGCGCCCCGGCCAAGACCCAGGCCGCGCTACTGGAAGTGATGCAGGAGCGCCAGGTCACTCTCGAAGGCCGCGCCCTGCCGGTGCCACAACCCTTCCTCGTGCTGGCGACGCAGAACCCCATCGAGCAGGAAGGCACCTATCCCCTGCCGGAAGCCGAGCTGGACCGTTTCATGCTCAAGCTGCGCATGGACTACCCAGCCGCCGACGAAGAACTCAGCCTGGTGCGCCAGGTCACCCGCTCGCCTCGCGCCGACATGCTCGAAGTGGCACCGCTGCGCACGCTGCTGCAAGCCCGCGATGTCATGGCCCTGCAGAAGATCGCCAGCGATCTGCCGGTGGACGACCAGGTGCTCGACTATGCCGTGCGTCTGGCCCGCGCCACCCGCAGCTGGCCGGGCCTGGCCATGGGTGCCGGTCCGCGCGCCTCCATTGCCCTGGTGCGCGGCGGCCGCGCCCGCGCCCTGTTGCGCGGCGGCGACTTCGTGCTCCCGGACGACATCAAGGGCTGCGCCCTGGCGGTACTGCGCCACCGCGTGCGCCTGTCGCCGGAACTGGATATCGAAGGCCTGTCGGTGGATCAGGTGCTCCAGCAACTCCTCGACCAGGTGCCGGCGCCGCGCCTATGAAGCCGTCCCGCGCACTCTTGGCGCTGGTGGCCACGCTCTTCGGCCTGGCCCTGCTCCTCGGCGCCCTGCCGGCGCTGGGCGTCGGCCTGCCCGACCAATTGGGCCTGCTCTGGTGGGGGCTGCTCTGCGCCCTCATCCTGCTTGGCCTGGTGGATGGTCTCTGGCTGCGCCGCCTGCCGTCACCGCAGCTGGAGCGCAAGCTTCCCGGCAACCTGGCACTTGGCCGCTGGAGCGATGTCCGACTGACCCTCCATCACGGCTATGGCCGCTCCCTGGATATCGACCTGTTCGACCAGGTGCCAGCCGCCATGGAATTCGAGTCGCTACCCCAGCGTGTGGCCTTGCACCCGGGGGAGCGCACCGACTTCGGCTATCGGCTGCGACCACTCAAGCGCGGCCATTTCCACTTCCCTGCCTGCGAAATACAGCTGCCCAGCCCGCTCGGCCTCTGGCGGCACAAGCGCGTACTCGACCTGCCCGGCGAAGCCCGTGTCTACCCGGATTTCGCGCGCCTCTATGGCGCGCAACTGAAGGCTGTGGACGACTGGCTCAGTCAGCTCGGTGTGCGCCAGCGCCCGCGCCGCGGCCTGGGCCTGGAATTCCACCAGCTGCGAGAGTTCCGCGACGGCGACACCTTGCGCCAGATCGACTGGAAGGCCACGGCCCGCAAGCGCACGCCCATCGCCCGCGAATACCAGGACGAGCGTGACCAGCAGATCGTTTTCCTGCTCGACTGCGGCCGGCGCATGCGCAGCCAGGACGGTGATCTCTCGCACTTCGACCACGCCCTCAACGCCAGTCTGCTGCTCAGCTATGTGGCGCTGCGCCAGGGCGATGCGGTTGGTCTGTCCACCTTCGCCGCCGAGCGCGATCGTTTCGTGGCGCCGGTGAAGGGGCCGGCGCAGTTGAACGTGCTGCTCAATGGCGTCTACGACCTGGACAGTACGCTGCGCCCGGCTGACTACAGCGCCGCCACGGACGCGTTGCTGGCGCGCCAGCGCCGCCGCGCACTGGTGGTCCTGGTGAGCAACCTGCGCGACGAGGACGACGCCGAACTGTTCAACGCCGTGAAGCGACTCGGCCGCCAACACCGCCTGCTGGTGGTCAGCTTGCGTGAGGAAGTCCTCGACAGCCTGCGCCAAACCCCCGTCCGGGGCTTCGATGATGCCCTCGCCTACTGCGGTACGGTGGACTACCTGAACGCCCGCAACAGCCTGCATGAACGCCTGGCGGCCCACGGCGTGCCGGTGCTGGACGCCCGTCCCAGTGAGCTGGGACCGGAGTTGGTGAGTCGTTATCTGGCGTGGAAGAAGGCAGGGGCGCTGTAGTTCGAGAGTGGGCCCAGCGCCGCATCCGGCCCGTAGGTTGTGGCAGAGCTACGCGAAGCCCAACACGCGGAGTCATGGTCAACCTCGTTGGGCTTCGCTGCGCTCTGCCCAACCTACAAGAGCCGTCCGCACGGGGTCGATCCTGGCACTCTCCTGTAGAAGCGAATTAATTCGCGAAAGGGCCGCGCATCCGGCCGTAGGTTGTGGCAGAGCTACGCGAAGCCCAACACGCGGAGTCATGGTCAACCTCGTTGGGCTTCGCTGCGCTCTGCCCAACCTACAAGAGCCCCGTCCGCGCGGGGTCGATCCTGGCACTTTCCTGTAGGAGCGAATTCATTCGCGAAAGCGCCGCGCACCTGGCCCGTAGGTTGTGGCAGAGCTACGCGAAGCCCAACATTCGGAGTCACGGTCTACCTCGTTGGGCTTCGCTGCACTCTGCCCAACCTACAAGAGCCGTCCGCACGGGGGCGATCCTGGCACTTTCCTGTAGGAGCGAATTCATTCGCGAAAGGGCCGCGCATCTGGCCCGTAGGTTGTGGCAGAGCTACGCGAAGCCCAACATGCGGAGTCACGGTCAACCTCGTTGGGCTTCGCTGCGCTCTGCCCAACCTACAAGAGCCGACCGCGCGGGGTCGATCCTGGCACTTTCCTGTAGAAGCGAATTAATTCGCGAAAGGGCACCGTGGGTTGTGGCAGAGCTACGCGAAGCCCAACACGCGGAGTCACCGGTGAACCTCGTTGGGCTTCGCTGCGCTCTGCCGAACCTGCAAGAGCCGGCGCTCATTCGCCAAGGAGGCCGCAGGTCTCCCCTTCCCTGCCCCCAAAGAAAAAGGCGAAGCACCTGGCTTCGCCTTTTCTCATTCCACTCGACCTCAGTGATGCTTGCGCGGCACCGGCTTGAGCAGTTCGGTCGGGGGCATCTCGCAGTTGATCTTGCGCCCCAGCAGTTCCTCGATCGGCGGCAGGGCGAAGGCATCGTCCTCGCCGGCGAAGCTGATGGAAGTGCCCGTGGCGCCCGCGCGGCCGGTACGGCCGATGCGGTGGACGTAGTCGTCCGGGTCTTCCGGCAGGGTGAAGTTGATCACGTGGCTGATGCCGTCGATGTGGATGCCACGGCCGGCGACATCGGTGGCCACCAGGACGCGGATCTTGCCTTCGCGGAAACCTTCCAGGGTCTTGATACGCTTGTGCTGAGGCACGTCGCCGGACATCTGGGCGGCGCTGATGCCGTCCTTGGTCAGGCGCTCCTCGATACGGCGCACCTCGTCCTTGCGGTTGGCGAAGACCATGACGCGGGTCCAGTCGTTCTGCGCGATCAGGTTGTAGAGCAGCTTGTACTTGTCACTGCCGGCCACGGCATAGACATGCTGTTCGACGGTTTCGCTGGCGACGTTTTCCGGCTCGATTTCGACGATGGCCGGGTCGACGGTCCACTGCTTGGCGAGGTTCATCACGTCTTCGGTGAAGGTGGCGGAGAACAGCAGAGTCTGGCGCTCGCCCTTGTATGGGGTCTGGCGAATGATCTGGCGCACTTGCGGGATGAAGCCCATGTCCAGCATGCGGTCAGCTTCGTCCAGCACCATCACTTCGACCATGTCCAGGTGCACTTCGCCGCGCTGGTTGAAGTCCAGCAGACGGCCGGGAGTGGCGACCAGGATGTCGCAGAAGCGCGATTCGAGTTGCTTGAGCTGCTTGTCGAAGTCCATGCCGCCGACGAAGCTCATCACGGTCAGGCCGCTGTGCTTGGTCAGGGCCTGGGCATCCTTGGCGATCTGCACCACCAGTTCGCGGGTCGGCGCGATGATCAGCGCACGCGGCTCGCCCATGTAGCGCTCTTTCGGCGGCGGGGTCTGCAGCAGCTGGGTGATGGTGGAAATCAGGAAGGCGGCAGTCTTGCCGGTACCGGTCTGGGCGCGTCCGATTGCGTCCTTGCCCTTCAGGGTATGACCGAGGACCTGCGCCTGGATCGGGGTGCAATAGGGGAAGCCCAGATCGTGGATGGCATGCATCAGACTCGGATCGAGGTTGAAGTCATGGAAGCGGGTTTTGCCTTCCTGAGGCTCCACCACGAAGTCTTCCAGCTTCCAGGTGCTCGCCGGGGCCGCGGCCTTGGCCGGACGCTCACGACGCGGCTTGTCGGATTTGGGCTTGTCGCTGCGGGGCTTTTTCTCGCCACGGGAAGCGCGTTCGCTGGAGCCTTCGGCCTTTTCGCCTGCTTCGCGAGGCGCTTTCTTCGGTTTGGCCGGACGCTCTTCCTTGTCGGTACGGGCGGGGGCTGGAGCGGTTGGGGTGGGGCCGGCCTGCGGCTCTTCACCCTTGCTGAAAATCTTCTTGAGTGCTTTGAGCACGGTGGTCTCGTCGATTGATTAAGGAATGAACGGCCGCCAGTGTAAAGCAAGATGCCCGCAGGGCGAAGAGCTGCGGGCATTCAAGGGCTTGACTTGGTCTAAGGAAGGGACTCCAGCAGCAGTCGGCGAACGTTGCCGCCCATGATGAGGGCGATGTCCGCCTCGTTGAATCCGGCGTCCTTGAGGCCCTGGGTCAGTTGCGCCAGGCCGCTGGTGTCGAATGGCGTGTGCACGGCACCGTCGAAGTCAGACCCCAATGCCACATGCTGCACGCCCACCTTGTCGGCGACATAGCGAATGGCCTTGACGATGGCTTTCACCGAGGTTTCGCAGACTGCAGTGTCCCAATAGCCGATGCCGATCACCCCACCGGTAGCGGCAATGCGCTGGATATGCGCGTCGGTGAGGTTGCGGGTGCCCGGGCAGGTGCCTTCGACACCGGTGTGGGACACCAGCACCGGACGCTCGGCCATATTCAACACGTCATCGATCAGTGCGCGAGACGCATGGGCCAGGTCCACCAGCATCTTCTTCTCTTCCAGGCGGGCGATTACCCGGCGGCCGAAGGGAGTCAGGCCGCCCTTCTCCAGGCCATGGGCGGAACCACCGACCTCGTTATCGAAGAAATGGGTCAGCCCCATGATGCGGAAGCCCGCGTCGTACATGCGGTCGACGTTCTCCAGCTTGCCTTCCAGCGGATGCAGGCCTTCGGTGGCGAGGATCGCGGCGACCTGGTTCGGGTTCTTCTCCCAGGCCGCGAGGTACCGGGAGAAGTCTTCGCGGTTGCGCACCTGGGTCAACTTGCCCTGGCTGCCGGCAGCGGCCTCTTCCAGTTTCTTGCCTTGATAGAGGGCGCGCTCCAGCAGGCTGTGCCAGGTCGCACGCGGCCAGCGCTGGGCCATGACCAGGAGGGTGATGTCGTCGGTGTCCGAACCGTTGCGCTCGTAGTTGAGGCCGCGCGGCGTCTTGGTGACAGTGGAAAACACCTGCAGGCCCACATGGCCTTCGAGCAGGCGCGGCAGGTCGCTATGGCCGAAATCATGGCGTTCCAGCAGATTGCGGTTCCACAGCAGGGCATCGTCGTGCAGATCGGCGACGAACAGGGTCTTGTGCAGTTTCTCGGCCTCGTCGGAGGCGTGATAGGGCGGCGGCGCGGCCACCGTGTTCATTTCACGGTCGAGGAAACCCGGCAGGTAGAAGAAGATCCCCAGGCCAACGGCCACCAGCAAAAGCAAAGCGATCAGGAGTTTGCGCATGTCCAGCTTCCGGCTGTCTTGTAGTGAACGGACTCTAGCAAACAGACGTTTGAAAGAAGCGGAAATGCAATGCAGGGCCGAAATCAGCCGTTCAGCCGGTTACGCCCATCCTGCTTGGCCTGGTACAGCGCGTTATCGGCCCGCGAAATCATGCCCTGCAGGCTGTCCGGACGCTGCATTTCCGCCAGGCCGATGGAGATGGTCACGCCCGGCAATACGCCCAGCGGTGAATAGAAGGAAGGGATCTGTTCCAGGCTGGTCCGCAGCCGTTCACCAATCGTGCGGGCCTCGTCGCAGCCCATCTCGGGCAGCAGGATGACGAACTCCTCACCGCCATAGCGCGCCATGCTGTCCTTGGGCCGCAGCTGATTGCGCAGTGTGTGGGATACGAGGCACAGCGCGTAATCGCCCGCCAGATGCCCATGGCAGTCGTTGTAGGACTTGAAGTGGTCGACATCCAGCATGAGCATCGACATCGGCTGCTCGTTGAAGGAACAGCGGGTGCTTTCGCGCTGGTAGATCTGCTCCAGCCAGCGCCGGTTGAAGAGCCCGGTCAAGGTGTCGATCTTCGCGTTCTGCTCGGTATCGAGAATGATCCGGTTGCCCTGACGCACACGGTCACACAGCACTTCCAGCAGGTTCTGCATCAATTGCGGCGACTGCTGGAACAGGCTGACCAGCGATTGCCGGTGCAGTCGCAATGCGGTGGTGGGCTCCGCTGCGACCACGTAGGCCGAAGGGTGGTCGTTGTCGATGAAGCTGATCTCGCCGGCGCACTCGCCCGGCTCGATGGAACTGACGGGGTTGTTGTCCAGGGAACCCAGGTAGACCTTCAGCCGCCCACTCACGACGAGATAAAGGTACTGGTTGCGATTGAACGGACTCAGCACGATCTCGCCGGCGTCCAGGTCGCAGGCGCGAAACTCCTTGAGCAACAGCTCGAGGCTGTTCGCGGTGACGTTCTGGAACAGACGCAGTCGGCCCAACAGGGCCATGTCTTTTTGCCAGTGGACATGCTTCATGGCTGCAACGGCCTCGGATGGCAGTCGAAGCGGACGGCACCGCTAACGATCCCTGTCTCAGTTGTTAACGCAGTGCGACAGTATTCCCGCACTTTTCGTCTGGCAATGCCCGTCCAAAGTTGGGCCGACAGGCGGCCGGATATCGGTAAGGAACGCGACAATTCCTGATGTTCGCCACAATTTCGCAACATTTCTCTGAACGCACGAAAACACCCCGGCGACTGCTCGGAGCGTAGGGACGCGAAAACTGAATGGCGCAGTGACCAGAAGACCGCCCAGAGGCGGCCTTTGGTGGCCAGTATAGATGGCCTCAAGCCATCAGGCGGAATTTCACCGAATAGCCCGCCATGCGAGCTTCCAGCAGCGTACGCAGCGGCTCATCCAACCCCGGTGCGCGAATCTCCGCGATCTGTCCGTGGCGATCATCGTTCACCACCTCCACCCGCACGCCCGGAGCGATGGCCCCCAGCACGTCTTCCAGCACGCGACAGGTAGCGTCGAAGCGAAGCGCCGGCTTGAAGGTCTTGCCCACGGCGGTCACCGGAATTGCGTCGATGATCCAGACATGCTTGGGCACCGCGGCACGCTCGGGCACATGCTGCGCCGCGTGTGCCAGCAACTCGGCTTCGCTGGCGACTGCACCGGGCTTGAGCTGCACATAGGCCACCGGCAGCTCGCCGACCTTGTCGTCCGGCTTGCCGACGGCCGCGGCCATGGCAACGGCGGGATGTCGATGCAGGGCTTCCTCGATCATCTGCGGATCGATGTTGTGTCCACCTCGGATGATCAGGTCCTTGCTGCGGCCGGTGAGCCAGATGTAGCCGTCGGCGTCCATGCGCCCGAGATCCCCGGTGTTGAACCAGTCGCCATCGACCCAGATGTCCTTGTTCTTGCTCGCCTGCAGGTAGCCCTTGAACACGGTCACGCCGCGCACGCAGAGGTTACCGATTTCATCGGGCGCGGCATCCCGCAGGTACTGGCCCTGTTCGTCGAGCACCGCAACTTTCACCTGGCAATAGGGCATGCGCATGCCGATGGAACCCGGCCGGCGCTCACCGTGGGCCGGATTGCCGCAGGTACCACAGGTGGCTTCAGTCAGGCCGTAGCCTTCGATCAGCTTGAGGCCGGTCTTGGCCTCGAATTGGCGAATCAGCTCCACCGGCATGGGCGCCGCGCCACACAAGGCGTAGCGCAGGCTGGACAGGTCGTGGCCCTCGCTGGGGACCTGCAACAGCCCCGCGTAGATGGTCGGCACCCCGCTGAAGAAACTCACCCGATAACGTTCGATGACTTTCCAGAAGTTCTGGATCAGCCGCGTATTGCGATAGCCCTGGGGCGTGGCGATGAGGAACTCGGCGCCCGCGAAGATCGGGGCGAGGCCGGTGACCATCACGCCGTTGACGTGGAACAACGGCAGGCCGCAGAGCGTGTTGTCGCCCTCCCCCAGGTTGATCGCGTAGGCGAGAATCATCGCCATGGCCACTTCGTTGCGGTGGCTGTGAGGCGCCAGCTTGGGCGTGCCGGTGGTACCGCCGGTGTGGAAGTAGGAAGCCACGTCATCCGCTGCAATCACGCGGCCGCTCTGCAGGTGGTCGGCGGGGAAGCGGTCAAGCAGCTCGTCGAAATCCAGCACCCCTTCCGGCAACGCACTGCGCTGGGCCTTGATGGCACTGCGTTGCGGCTCGGGCAGCAGGTTCGCCAGGTCAACCGTGACGATGGCCTCCAATTCCGGCAGGCGGTCACGCAAGCTGGCGACCTTGTCCCAGAGGTCGGTACCGGGGAACGGCGCCAGGGTCACTAGCACCTTGGAGTCGGCCGCATGGATCAGCTCGGCGATGTGTTCCGGCTCCAGCAATGGATTGATCGCATTGACCACCCCAGCCGCTTCGCCGCCCCAGATGGTGAAGTGCGTATGGGGCAGGTTCGGCAGCAAGAACGACACCGCCTTGCCCGGACGCACGCCCAGATGGTGGAAGGCATTGGCGGCCTGGGTCACCCGCGCCAGCAGTTCCCCATAGGTCACCTCGACAGGTGTCTCCTCAGCGTCGCCCTGAAGCAGGAAGGTCATGGCGCGCTTGCTCGGATTGCGTTCGGCGCTGCGGCGGATCAGCTCGTAGGTGCTGTTCGGCATGCCGCGCTGTTCCAGCGAAAGACGTTCGAGTTCTTCGATATCGCGCAGATTGGCGATGGGCGGAGCTGAGGTCTGGGCCATGGTCGCTTCTTGTTCTGAAGGGTTGGAGATCAGCTGTGCAGCCGTTCCACCAGCCAGGTGCCGATGTCGCGGATCTGCTGCGGCAGTACTTCGTGGGCCATCGGATAGTCGCGCCACTCCACGGGAACACCGGCGGCGGCCAGGCGATCGTGGGCGGAGCGGCCCATCGCGGGCGGGACCACATCGTCGAAAGTGCCATGCAAGCAAAGGACCGGCAGTTGTCGTTTTGTATCCGACAGTGTCATGTCATCGCTGAAGGTCGGTGCATAGGTGGAAAGCGCCAGCACGCCGCCCAACTCATCCGCCCAACGCAGGAAGGCGGTGTGCAGGACGACGGCGCCGCCTTGGGAGAAGCCGGCGAGGAAGATGCGGCGCGGCTCGATGCCGCCGTCGATCTGTGCCTGCGCCAGGGCCATCACATGCTCCGCCGACTCCTCCAGCTGGGCCAGGTTGATGGCGCGCTCCGGGCTCATGGCGAGGATGTCGTACCAGGAAGGCATGGCCCAGCCACCATTGATGGTCACGGCACGGGTCGGCGCCTGCGGCAGCACGAATCGGGTGGTGCCCAGCGCTTCCTGCAGGGCCTCGGCCACCGGCAGGAAGTCATAGCGATCCGCGCCCAGGCCGTGAAGCCAGATTATGCAGGCATCGGCGCGATGTGGGGGCTCGAGAATCAGTGTGTCGCTCATGTGTGGCTCCGTTGTGGCGCATCTGCACAGTTGTGGGGCGATGCCATTCAAAGGGGTGGTTTGATAACTGAAAAAGATGTCGCACCGCTAAAACTTTACCTATTGACCTATCGGAATAGGCCTACTGGCACCTCGCTGGTACGCCCTTTGCTAACGAGCACCAGACTGAAATTTGCGCCGGGGCTCGGTAACACTTGCCCTGGCGTGCAACGGGTTGGGTCGCAACTCAGGTTGCTACCTTGCAGGCGATCACCTGGTGCCATTCGTGGTGCAAGGGTGGCGCAATCCGTCTCCAGCCCATTTGACCAATGGGCGAGGAAAGGTCTGGTGGCGAGCGGAGCAGCGCCAACTAGACTCCTTCCTTAGGTCTGACACCCCGGTTGACCTTTTCCAGTGCATGAAAGGTTGAACCTGCCTCACGAGGGTACGGCGGTGGGACCGAGACTCCAACACCAATAAAAGCAACTGGAGGTTTTGATGAAGATGGTGAAATCCACCCTGGCCGTGCTGACCGCGGCAACCGTTCTCGGTGTCAGCGGTTTCGCGCAAGCGGGCGCCACCCTGGACGCGGTGAAGAAAAAAGGCTTCGTACAATGCGGCATCAGCGACGGCCTCCCGGGCTTCTCGTATGCCGATGGCAAGGGCAACTACAAAGGCATCGACGTTGACGTTTGCCGTGCCGTTGCCGCTGCCGTGTTCGGCGATGCCAGCAAGGTCAAGTACAGCCCGCTGACCGCCAAGGAACGTTTCACCGCGCTGCAGTCCGGCGAAGTCGACGTCCTTTCGCGTAACAGCACCTGGACCAGCTCCCGTGACGCAGCCATGGGCCTGAACTTCACCGGCGTGACCTACTACGACGGTCAAGGCTTCCTGGTGAACAAGAAGCTCGGCGTTTCCAGCGCCAAGGAACTCGATGGCGCCACCGTCTGCATCCAGGCCGGCACCACCACCGAGCTGAACCTGTCCGACTACTTCCGCGCCAACAACCTGAAATACACCCCCATCACCTACGACACCTCCGACGAGAGCGCCAAATCGCTCGAGTCCGGTCGTTGCGACGTGCTGACCTCCGACCAGTCCCAGCTCTATGCGCAGCGCATCAAGCTGGCTGCCCCGGACGAGTACGTGGTACTGCCGGAAGTCATCTCCAAGGAGCCCCTCGGCCCGGCCGTACGCCAGGGTGACGAGGAGTGGTTCGACATCGTGCGCTGGTCGCTGTTCGCGATGCTGAACGCCGAGGAACTGGGCATCGACTCGAAGAACGTCGAAGAAACCGCCAAGTCCACCAAGAACCCCGACATTGCCCGTCTGCTGGGTACTGAAGGCGAGTTCGGCAAGGACCTGAAGCTGCCGAAGGACTGGGCGGTGCAAATCGTCAAGCAGGTCGGTAACTACAGTGAAATCTTCGATCGCAACATCGGTGCCGGTAGCGACCTGAAGATCGACCGCGGCATCAACGCCCTGTGGAACAAGGGCGGTCTGCAGTACGCACCGCCGGTGCGCTGACCGTCTCCCGGCGGCCACATGAAGTGGCTGCCGGGTTCGAGTTCCGTTTCAACGCGAACCCTGGCCGCCGTCCCCCATCCGGCCGGCCAGTGGTTCCCAGAGGGCTGTCATGCAAAAACCTGCCAACGCCCCGCGTGCCCCGAAAGGTTCGATCTGGACCGATCCCAAGGCACGCGCGTGGCTATTCCAGATCATCGCCGTCGTCGCAGTCGTGGCACTGGGCTGGTACCTGTTCCAGAACACCCAGCACAACCTGCAACAGCGCGGCATCCTGTCCGGCTTCGATTTCCTCGAGCAAAGCGCCGGCTTCGGGATCTCCCAACACCTGATCGATTACAACGAAAGCCACAGCTACGGCCGCGTCTTCGTCATCGGTCTGCTCAACACCCTGCTGGTTTCGGCTATCGGCATCGTCTTCGCCACCATCCTCGGCTTCATCCTGGGCGTAGCGCGCCTGTCGCCGAACTGGCTGGTACGCAAGCTGGCGACCGTCTACATCGAAACCTTCCGCAACATTCCACCGCTGCTGCAGATCTTCTTCTGGTATTTCGCGGTGATGCTGCCCATGCCGGGGCCGCGCCAGAGCATGGCCATCGGCGAGCACTTCTTCCTCAACAACCGCGGTCTGTACATGCCGGCGCCGACCATGGCCGAAGGCTTCTGGCCGTTTCTGGTCAGCCTGGGACTGGTGCTGGTGGCGATCATTGCGATGGCCCGCTGGGCGAAAGCCAAGCGTGAATCCACCGGTCAACGCTTCCCGGTGCTGCTCAGCGCCCTGGCGCTGCTGGTGGTGATTCCAGGCCTGGTGTCCCTGGTATTCGGCACGCCCTTCGAGTGGAGCATGCCGGTGCTGCAGGGCTTCAACTTCCGCGGCGGCTGGGTGGTGATTCCGGAACTGATCGCCCTGACCCTGGCGCTGACCGTGTACACCGCGGCGTTCATCGCCGAGAACGTGCGCTCCGGCATCCAGGCGGTTAGCCACGGCCAGACCGAGGCCGCGCGCTCCCTGGGCCTGCCCGCTGCCAAGACCCTGCGTCTGGTGATCATTCCGCAAGCCCTGCGCGTGATCATCCCGCCGCTCACCAGCCAGTACCTGAACCTGACCAAGAACTCGTCTCTGGCGGCCGGCATCGGCTACCCGGACATGGTCTCGCTGTTCGCCGGTACGGTGCTGAACCAGACCGGCCAGGCGATCGAGGTGATCACCATCACCATGAGCGTCTACCTGGCCATCAGCATCAGCATTTCCCTGCTGATGAACTGGTACAACAAGCGCATTGCGCTAGTCGAGCGGTGAGGTCCGAACCATGACGACACACGTATTCAAGCCCGACCAGCCGCCACCCCGGATGAGCGTCGGCGTAGTGGGATGGCTGCGCGCCAACCTGTTTTCCAACTGGTTCAACACCCTGTTGACCCTGTTCGCCATCTACCTGGTCTGGCTGATCCTGCCGCCACTGATCAAGTGGGCCTTCCTCCAGGCCGACTGGAGCGGCACCACCCGTGCCGACTGCACCAGCGAAGGCGCGTGCTGGGTGTTCATCAAGATGCGCTTCTCGCAGTTCATGTACGGCTTCTATCCCGAAGAACTGCGCTGGCGAGTGGACCTGGCGGTGTGGGTCGCGATCATCGGCGCTGCGCCGCTGTTCATCCCGCGCTTCCAGCAGAAGGCCAAGTACGGCCTGGCATTCCTGGTGATCTACCCGATCGTCGCTTACTGGCTGCTGCACGGCGGCTTCCTCGGCATGTCCACCGTCTCCACCAGCCAATGGGGCGGCCTGATGCTGACCCTGGTGATCGCTGCCGTGGGTATCGTCGGTGCGCTGCCGCTGGGCATCCTGCTGGCCCTGGGACGACGTTCGAACATGCCGGCGATCAAGGTCATCTGCGTGACCTTCATCGAGTTCTGGCGCGGCGTGCCGCTGATCACCGTGCTCTTCATGTCCTCGGTGATGTTGCCGCTGTTCCTGCCTGAAGGCCTGTCCTTCGACAAGCTGCTGCGGGCGCTGATCGGCGTGATCATGTTCCAGTCGGCCTACATCGCTGAAGTGGTGCGTGGCGGCCTGCAGGCCATCCCCAAGGGCCAGTACGAAGCCGCTGCCGCGATGGGTCTGGGCTATTGGCGCATGATGGGCCTGGTGATCCTGCCGCAAGCCCTGAAGCTGGTGATCCCCGGCATCGTCAACACCTTCATCGCGCTGTTCAAGGACACCAGCCTGGTAATCATCATCGGCCTGTTCGACCTGCTCAACAGCATCAAGCAAGCCACCACCGACCCGGCCTGGCTGGGTATGGCCACCGAAGGCTACGTCTTCGCCGCCCTGGTGTTCTGGATCTTCTGTTTCGGCATGTCCCGCTACTCCATGAGCCTGGAGCGCAAGCTGGACACCAGCCACAAGCGTTAGGAGTCGTCCCATGACTGAAGCAAGCAAGAAAACCGCCGGCGAGCCGATCATCCGACTGCAGGGCGTGAACAAGTGGTACGGCCAGTTCCACGTGCTGAAGGACATCAACCTCGACGTGCAGCAGGGCGAGCGCATCGTCCTCTGCGGCCCGTCCGGTTCCGGCAAGTCGACCACCATCCGCTGCATCAACCGTCTGGAAGAACACCAGCAGGGTCGCATCGTCGTCGACGGCACTGAGCTGACCAACGACCTCAAGCACATCGAGGCGATCCGCAGCGAAGTGGGCATGGTGTTCCAGCACTTCAACCTGTTCCCGCACCTCACCGTGCTGCAGAACTGCACCCTGGCGCCCATGTGGGTTCGCAAGATGCCCAAGCGCCAGGCCGAGGAAGTCGCCATGCATTACCTGGAGCGCGTGCGCATTCCGGAGCAGGCGCACAAGTTCCCGGGGCAGCTTTCCGGCGGCCAGCAACAGCGCGTGGCGATTGCCCGTGCGCTGTGCATGAAGCCGAAGATCATGCTGTTCGACGAACCCACCTCGGCGCTCGACCCGGAGATGGTGAAGGAAGTGCTCGACACCATGATCGGCCTGGCCCATGACGGCATGACCATGCTCTGCGTGACCCACGAAATGGGCTTCGCCCGCACCGTGGCCAACCGGGTGATCTTCATGGACAAGGGCGAGATCGTGGAACAGAACGAACCCAACGCGTTCTTCGACAACCCGCAGAACGAGCGGACCAAGCTGTTCCTCGGGCAGATCCTGCACTGAGGATTGGACGCTGAATGAAAAAGGGAGCCTTCGGGCTCCCTTTTTCATTGGCGCGTGCCACCCCTGTGGGAGCGAATTCATTCGCGAAAGGATTGGCACCCAGCCAGCCCGAAACCACCCTCTCCCCCGGCCCCCGCTCTGCGCCCCAGCCTGATCGCTTCGCGCTCAGGCGTTCATCGGCACCGGAAGCGGTGCTTCCGAAAGCGTGCCTCTTCACCCCGCAGCGGGAGAGGGGTGACTCTCGGCTCACCTTCAGCACTAGCACAATCCTGTGGTGCCGATTTCAATCGCCAAGCAGGGCGCAGCCCTGCCTGCCTTTGTAGGAGCGAATTCATTCGCGAAGGGACTGGCACCAAGCCAACCCGAAACAACCCTCTCCCCCGGACCCCTCTCCCGCAAGCGGGAGAGGGGTGACTCTCAGCCCACCCTCGGCGCCCGCACAATCCTGTGGGGGCGATTTCAATCGCCAAGCAGGGCACAGCCCTGCCTGCCTTTGTAGGAGCG